>JACPIG010000101.1 GCA_016188205.1 Candidatus Woesearchaeota archaeon | reverse complement strand
TAGCGGCATTTTCAGCGCGACTGAGCTTTATCCGCTTATGGACAACTGGTTCAGGGAGAAGGGCTTTGACAAGCGCGAATTAAGAAACCAGGAGCACGTAACTCCTGAAGGAAAATATATTGAGCTTGAGCTTCAGCCATGGAAGAAGGTCAGCGACTATGTGAGGCACGTCATCAGGGTCCTTGTGAGGATGATACGCGTCAAGGAAATCGTTGTGGATATTGACGGGAAAAGGAAGCGCATGAACAAGGGCAAGGTCTTCATAATAATTGACGGCATCATGTACACTGACTTTGAGGGCAGGTGGGAGCAGAGGCATTTCTATTTCTTCATTAGGACTATTTTTGACAAGTTCATCTACAAGACCTACACAGGGCAGATGGAGGACCTGATGGTTGAGAACTGCAGCCAGCTCCACATGCTGATAAAGTCGCACCTTAACCTCTACAGGCACACGACTGCCATGGCGAGGAGCCCGAGGATGGAGCCGGGAGTGCTTTAGGAAAAGCAGCAAAGCAAGGAGTTCATTTTATTGAGAGGTTTGAATAACCCACTAAAAACATCAAACCTCTCAAAGAAGGACTTTGAATTTTGACGTAAACGGGGGTGTTTATTCAAAGTCCTCTATTTTCATGCTCTTGCTTTTGCATTCGTTTTTGTATTGACTTCGTAGTCTATCGTCCCTTTCATCAGCAGCTCGCCGAGCTTTGTGAGGGATATGGCTATGTTTCTTCCGTGCCTTTCTGTCTGGACAAGCCCCATTTCCTCAAGCCCGGGCTTTTTTAAGGTGCCCTTTATGTGGTAAACAGTCAGGGGGAGGTTGCTTTTCAGCTCCCTGCTCAGGCTTTGCATAGTCTCATATTTCCCCTTTTCAAAAATCCTCTTGAGCATCATCAGCTTTTGCGGCGAAAGCGCAGCATAATAACTGAACTTCATTATCGGGTATGCTACCAGGTTGTTGTCAAGCACGCCGAGAGCCTGCACTCCGTTGACAAACGCCGCGCTTAAGGCAAGGCATGAGCTTTTGTAGTCTGTGTCAACATTTATCACAACACTTTTGCCTTTCTCCCTTTCCTTTATCTGCTTGAGCTTTATGAACATCTCCTCAAGCGAGCCTGTGTTTGCTGCCTTTTCAAATTCCACAGGTATTCCGAACTTCGAAAGCCTGTCCCTTACCCTGTGCGCAGCAGCCATGTGCTCCTGCTCAAATATCAGCACGACCTTGTCTGACGGGAACTCCTTCAGGCTCCTGTACAGTATGTCCTCTGCGTCGTGGTCTTTCCCTATTACTGCCACCAGCGTATTAGGCATTGATTTTGCCATTTCAGCAGGCAGGAATGCTTTCCTATTATTAAACATTTAGTTTAACTGTTGTAGGCAAGCTTTTTTAAGGTGTGCATACTTAAGCCACGCATGAAACCGTCTGCCGTGATGCTTATTGCCGTGCTGGCTGCCTTGGCTGTTGCAGTTGCAGGCTGCAGTTCCGGAAATGGGAAGAGCGGTGTGAGTGATGCAAATGCCGGTGCAAGCTCAGGGGCAGATGCGGAAGGCAGCCTGCTTGCAGGCTCGGAAAGCGGGGCAAAGTATTATGAATACAGAGAGAGCGCGTATAAGCAGGCTTTGGCTGACGGAAAGATTGTGTATCTTGAGTTCCACGCAACATGGTGCCCGATTTGCAGGGAGCAGGAGCCGCACATCTTTTCCGCGTTCAACTCATTGGAGAACCCCGGCGTTGTTGGCTTCAGGGTTAATTATGACCGCGAAGCTGCGCTTAAGAGGGAGTTTAACGTTGCTTATCAGCACACGCGAGTCATTATTAAGGATGGGAAAGTTGTGAAGAAGGCTTCTGACTTCTGGAACAGCGACAGGATAAGGAGCGAGCTTGAGAAGGCAGCTGCTTAGGCTGCTTAAATATGAGAAAAATGCAAAAATGGCTGAAGCGGGGATATTGATTGCTTTTGTGGCAGGGCTGCTTTCCTTCCTTTCGCCCTGCGTTCTCCCGCTCATACCTGCGTTCTTTTCCTACATGGCTGGCGTCAGCTCGGCTGATTTTCAGAGAGGCAGGAAATTTGTGCAGGCAAGGGTTTTTGCGAACACAATCTTCTTTGTTTTGGGGTTCAGCATTGTTTTTTCGCTTCTCGGCGTGCTTATAAACAGCGTTCTTTCGGGAATCGGCTACGACCTGAAGGTCTGGGCTGGAAGGGTTGGGGGAGTGATAATCATTATTTTCGCCCTTCATGTCCTCAGGATAATAAGGATTCCTTTTCTTGAAGCAGAACACAGGATAAGGAGTAGGAAGATTACCCCAGGCTATGCCGGCAGCTTTGTTTTTGGCGCAACATTCGCAGCAGGATGGACTCCATGCGTAGGAGCAATCCTCGGCAGCATATTCACGCTTGCAATAACCCAGCCAGGAAGCGCGTTTTACCTTTTGCTTGCGTACTCTCTTGGGCTTGGGATTCCTTTCCTGCTTGTGGGGCTTTTCACCTCGCAGTTTTACAGGTTCATTGCACGTTCTGAGAAGTTCCTGAAATATTTCAACATAGTTACCGGGATTCTGCTTTTGGCTCTTGGCATTCTTGTCTTTACAGGGAAGCTGAGCGTGCTCGCCAG
>JACPIG010000100.1 GCA_016188205.1 Candidatus Woesearchaeota archaeon | reverse complement strand
GTACGTTGAAAGCGCTCCGAGCACCATTCCAAGCAGCAGGAACACTCCGCCAAACACGCCGAAGAACTTTATTGGCTCATAGTCGCGGTATATCCTGAATATTGTTATCCACGCCTTCATTGCGTAGTCAAAGGGGTTTCTTAGCAGCCTGCTTTTGCCTGTCTTCCTCTTCCGGAACTCCGCAGGCACTTCTATTATCCTGTATTTTGCTTTTGCAGCCCTGAGTATCTGCTCCTGCGTGTATGTGTAGTTTGATATTATTGGGAGCTGCGCGACTTCCTTTGTAAACACTCTCAGCCCTGTCTGGGCGTCTGTTATGCGCTGCCTTGTTATCTGTGATATGACTGCTGAGAACGCCTTGTTTCCAAGCCTGTTTACAAGCGGCATGGATTGTATTTTACCCGAAAACCTTGAGCCCAGAACCAGGTCGTATCCCTCATCCAGCTTTTGCAGCATCTGCAGTATGTTTTCCGGGTTGTACTGGGCGTCCGCGTCTATGTGTATTATTGCATCGGCTTTGTGCTCAAGCGCTTTCTGCATCTCTGTCTTGAATGTCTCTGCCAGCCCGTAATTGCGTGGATTGGAATAAACTATTGCTCCTGCCTTTTTTGCTTTCTCTGCAGTCCTGTCTGTGCTTCCGTCGTCAACAACTATTATGTCGCAGCTGTGTTTCCTGTCCAGAGCCTTTTTCACGTCGCCTATTACTTCAGCTATTGTTTCTTCCTCATTATAGGCTGGTATTGTTACTGCTATTTTCATGCTGCTCACAAATGGCAATTTATTTATATATCTTTGTATAAGCTGTTTGCATGGGGTTTGTCTCGGTTGCGCTGTTTTTCCTGTACTCTTACGGGCTTGGTTTTTCAGTTTCAAGGTTTGTAAAGAATTCTGAAAGCTTTTTTGAGCGCAATATAATGCGCCTTGGCTTCGGTCTTGCTGGCTTTGTTGTCCTTGGCATACTGCTCAATGCTCTGCGCATCCCTCTCGACTGGCGCATATTCCTTGCAGCAGGCATGCTTCCTCTGCTTTTTTTTGCCGTGAAGGACTTTGTAATTGGCAAAAAAAAGGCTGTGTTTGGGCTTAGGATAAGGAAATCGGATTTAGGTCTGGCTGTTGCCTTGGCTGTTTTTATCTTCGCCCTGTTCATGTATGCAGGCGGCTCATTCAGGTATCCTTACCTGGAGGATGAGGACCCGTGGGGCCATGCTGTCGGCGTAAAATACGTTTCAGTTGAAAAGCGGGCTTTTGATACTCAGGATTACAACTTCGCTTATATTGACCCTTATCCCCCCGGCTACGATATAGTCATGGGCGTGCTTCACCAGACCGAGCCGTCTCTTCAGTTCACTCTTAAGTTCTTCAACGGGCTTATAATTGCTTTGGGCATTTTGTGGTTTTTCTTCATGGCTAAGCTGTTTGTTGGCAGCGGGAAGGCTGCGCTTGCAGCATTTATCCTTGCCATGATTCCTTCCTACTTCACCCATTTCATCTGGGCGCATACTTTGGTAATCGCCCTGTTCTTCCCTGCCCTGTATGCGTTTTGGATGATTAGGGAGGACAAGAAGTGGCTTATTCCGGCTGCCGTTTCAGTTGCTGCCATTCTTCTTTCCCAGCCTGACCAGCCGATTAAGCTTGCAGTAATGATTTTTGTTTTCCTTGCTGTGAGTGCCTGGCATGGCAAAAAGTTTCCTGTTTATGAGGCTGTTGCAGGCGTTCTTGGTGTTTTGCTTTCTTTGTCGTGGTGGGCTGCGAAGGGCGCTGGCATGTTTAAGTATGCGATGGGCATTGGTGTTGGAGGCTCTGCCTTTAACCCGGCTGGCGGCTCTGCTTCAAGGGCTTATTCCTTTTCTGACTTTGTCTTTCCCAACCAGTCGCTGATTAATGTTCCTCCCGGCTTTGGTCCTGTAATTTCGTTGCTCCTTCTTTTCGGTTTAGTAGCTGCCGCCCTTAATTATAAAAAAATAATGAAGGGTGAGAAGCCATGGCTTGCTGTTGTGCTTCTGTGGTTTGTCTTCGCTTTCCTCGGCACGAACTCTGCCACTTTCAGCCTTCCCATTGGGCTTAACCCTTTCAGGTTCTGGCTTCTGCTTGCAATCCCTGTCGCGATTCTTGCTGCTGAAGGAGCTTGGTTTGTGGCATCTTTTGCCTCTGCTGCTTTTTCTGGTGCTTCTTCTGCTTCCTCTGCCGCAAAGCCGTTTGTGGTTACAGCGGTTAAGCTGGGTGTTCTGCTTGTTTTTGCAGTTGCCGTTTTCCTTACTTCCGGAACTTACAAGCTGGGCATCAACAATTCTGCCGGCTGGTATGGCGGGCCTTTACAGGTTGAGGGCGAGCTTCCAGGCTATTTGTGGCTCAAGAACCTGCCTCCAGACACAAAAGTTCTTTCTCCAGCTGACGACTCGTTCATTATTGGTCTTGATGCTTTCAGCTGTGCGTGGTGCCCTGAGACAATTGAGTTCAAGAAGGGTTTTTTCAGCAGGTCTCCTAATGAAATAAGCTCTTTCATGAGGAAGAACAGCTATCAATACATTATTCTCGGCTCTGTAGAAATAGGCGATAATCCTGACGGCTCCCAGTTCAGGTTCCTGAACGAAACAATCGTGAGGAAGGAGATTGAGCTTAACAACTCTTCTTTGTTCACCCCGGTTAATGTCTATGAGAACGGCGCTGTTGCCGTGTTTAGGGTGAGATAAAAGAATTGTTATGGAGGACTTTGAATAACCACCATTTACTTCAAAATTCAAAGTCCTTCTTAGAGAGGTTTGATATATTTTAGTGGGTTATTCAAACCTCTCTATAGATTGTTGCAACAGCTATTTGGGCTTGACAAGCTCTAAGTCCTTGAGGTATTGCCTGAACTGGTCAGGGCTCATCTGCGCTGCATAGTTGTTTGCAATTGTCTGGATTGTCTGGTATCTTGGCTGTTGCGCCTTTTCTATCTCAGTTTGTCCCATAGAATGCAAATAAATCGCGAAGCCAACCCCTAAAGCGAGAAGCCCAAAGCCTAAGCCACTTGCTAACCCCGGAGCCATATGTCCCCCCTGATCTCCAAGAACTCTTTGCACGAGGTTCTGCGCCATTCAGTATGGTAAAGGTTTGGTTTTTATATATTTTGTGCAAATCTTTAAAAGCAGTCTTGGATTCGCTGCTGCTGTATGGACATAGGCATTATTGGCACAGGTGATATGGGGAAGGCGTATGCTCTGGCGTTTAACAAGCTGGGTTACAGGGTGCGCTGCTGTGATGTTGGCGAGAACCTGAATGCTCTGGTTGAGCGGTTTAAAGGGACAGGGATTGAGGTTACTGATGATGGAGTTGCTGTTTCAAGGGTTAGTGATTTGGTTTTCTATCTGGTTGAGACTCATAATATGGGAATGGCGGCAGCGATGTATGGCCCTTCCACGAAGAAGGGTGCGATTGTGTCTCCAGGCACATCTGTTATGACTCCTGCTATTGAGGCTTTGGAGAAGAATCTGCCAAGTGACGTTCACATAGTGCCCTGGCACTGGTATTTTGGCCCTTCGCTTGAGCCGCAGGGGCAGCAGTCGCTTGTGTTCAAGCACAGGGCTTCAAGGCCTGCGTACGACAGGGCGATGAATGCTTTCAGGCAGGTTGGGACAGAAATTATAAGGCTGCAGTCTTATAAGGAGCATGACAGGATTACTGCTGATGAGCAGGCAGTTACTCAGACTGCTTTTCTGAGCATGGGTGCTGCCTGGGCAGAAAGGGGCGGTTTTCCCTGGGAGAACACTACTTATGCTGGCGGCATTGATAATGTGAAGGTTCTGTTGTGCCTGAGGATGTATGCTGGTAAGGCGCATGTTTATTCAGGGCTGGCTATAATGAACCCTTACGCAAGGGAGCAGGTTATGCAGTATGCGAAGTCGGTTAAGGAGCTGTTTTTGCTGATGATTCAGGGCAGTGAGGATGAGTTCAGGGAACGGGTTGAAGCAGCAGGGCGGTATGTGTTTGGGAATGGTGATGCCCCGATTCTTTTGGATGACATGGTTTTGGGCGATTACAGGCTTGGTTTGCCGCCAGAGCAAAGAACCCCGAATAATCATCTGAGCTATTTGGGAATGGTTGATTCATGGCATAAGTTGGGTATTAACCCTTATGCCCATTATAAGATATGCAGAACCCCTCCGTTCATGCTGAGGCTTGGGAGTGCAGAGTATTTGTTCAGGCACCCTGATTTGCTTGAGGAATCAGTTAAGACTGCTCTTTCTGGCAAGGAGATTTGGGCTGATGATTTGGCGTTTGTTGTGGCAGTGAATGACTGGGCTTCCATAATAGGGCATGGTGACATGAGGGGTTATCATGAGAAATTTGATAATATTAAGGCCTTTTTCCCGCCTGAACGGCTGTCAGACGGGATGAGAGTGAGTAACGGGCTGATAAGAAGGCTTCAGGAGTCCCAAAGGCTGGCTGCTTAGTTTATTTAATTATGCTCTCCTTAATCTCCTTGACTATCATTATCTCATCCTTCCCTATTCCCCTTATCAGGAGAAGCACGGCAAAGTATGTTGCTGCTCCTATCGGTATGAGCACGAGTATGTTCATAAAGTCAAGCAGCAGCAGCGCAGCTGCCATTGCAAGGGCTGCTATCGTGGGCTTTAGGAATGACTTTGTGAGGTTTGCTCCGTAGCCGTTTGCTTTTGCGCTGTGGTAAAGGACAATCAGCACTGCCCCCTCAGTTATAACAGTCGCTATTGCCGCGCCCTTGTATCCGTATTTCGGTATGAGTATGAGGTTTGCGCCTATGTTGAGCAGGGTTGCTGCTGCTGTTGTGTATGTGAACACGAGCTGCTTGTTTATTGAGTTCAGCAGATACCCTGCGAGAGCACTTATGAATATCATTGCCTCTGCCCATATTAGTATCTGAAGTGCAGGCGCTGCTTTTTCAAACCCGCTTCCGTAAACGAACTTTATTATCCTGTCTGAGAGAAGCATTATGCCTGTTGCTATTGGTATTGCGAGAACGACAAGGTAGTAGAATGCCCTTTTGTACAGCTTCTGCAGCAGTTCCTTGTTGCTGTCGTGCAGCCTTGACATCACAGGGAAGGTTGCTGTTACAACTGCGCTGGGTATGAAGTATAGTGCGTCTAATGCCTTGTACGCGGCATTATACCAGCCCACCTGCTCGTAGCTTGTCATCATCTGGAGCAGCACTGTGTCTATCCGGAAATATATTGTTATGAATATGGTTGTGAACCAGAATGGCAGCGAGTTTTTAAGCATGTGTTTCCACAGCTCCCTGTCAAAGCCCAGGTCAAATGTTGCTGTTTTTTTGTATGCTATTATTGCTGACACCACAAGCACTATGATGTAAGAAACCAGGTAAGCGGTTACCAGCCCTATAAGCCCTTTGCCTGAAAACAGTAGCAGCAGCCCAAGCCCGACTGTCAGCATCCTTTCAAGTATTGACGCAAGAGCTGTGTATTCAAGTTTTTCATGCGATGCAAACAATGTTGCGAACACATTGTTTATGTTAAGGAATGATGTTGCCAGTGCAACAATATAAACCGCCTGCCTTACCTCGGCTGACTGCTCTATGAAGTTTATTACTATAAGCGGGGGCAGCAGCGTCAATGCTGCAAGTATGAGCTTGAGCATGAGCATGTTGCTTGCATACTTTTTTGCCTTTTCCTTGTCCCTTGCTATTTCCCTTGTGAGGTATGTTGACAGCCCAAGGTCTGCGAATATTGCGAATAGCCCTGCAAACGCAAATGCAAAAGAATACTTTCCAAGCCCCGCATCCCCTAAATAGCGGGCGATTGCAACCACGAGGAAGAACGAGAGGAACTTGCTTGCAAGGTCAGCTATAAACAGGACCCCTGCATTCTTGACTATGCCTTTTGCCTCTGACATGAGGGCTTATGTTTCCTGCTACTATTTATTACTATTCTTTGAGCTTTATCCTCGGCTGCTTGTAAATTCCTTTATTGTCCTTATCATATAGTCCAGCATCTCTCCGTCTATTCCAGGGTACAGCCCTATGAAGAAGCTGTCGTTCATTGCCTTTTCCGAGTTTTTGAGGCTGCCTATGATTCTGAAAGGGGTGTTTTTGTATGCTGGCTGGTCTACTATGTTGCCTGCGAACATAGGCCGGTTTTCTATGCCTTTTTTCCATAGGTATTCTGCCATCTCGTCTCTTGTGAATCCTGCGCCGTCTTTTATTGTGAGGGGGAATGCAAACCATGCTGGCTCCGAGTGCTTTGTTGCCTGTGGCAGTACAAAGTGTTCGTCAAGCCCTGAAAGCCCTTCGTACAGTGTTTTGAAGTTTTCCCTTCTTCTTTTGAGGAACCAGTCAAGCCTTTTTAGCTGCATGAGCCCCATTGCTGCCTGCAGGTCTATCGGTTTTAAGTTATACCCTATGTGGGTGTAGACATATTTTCCTGCTCCTATTCTTCCCCAGTCCCTGAACGACCTGACAACTGGCTCAAGCTCCTCGTCGTTTATGCCTATTGCCCCGCCTTCTCCCATGCTCATGTGGTGCGATGCGTAGAATGAGAAAGTCCCAAGGTCTCCGAATGTTCCTGTCTTTTTGCCCCTGTATTCTGCGCCGAGGGCGTCGCAGCTGTCTTCTGTGAGCAGCAGCCCGTTTTCCTCTGCAAACTCCGTTATTGCGTCCATGTTGCATGGGTTGCCTATTGTGTGCGGCACCATGATCATCTTTGTCCTGTCAGAAAGTGCCTTCTCCATTTCTTCTGTGTTTATTGCATATGTTCCTATGTCTGCATCC
>JACPIG010000102.1 GCA_016188205.1 Candidatus Woesearchaeota archaeon | reverse complement strand
TATTACACATACATGCTGATTTATGACATAAGCAACAGGAAAAAGCCAGTGCTTGCGAGAAACATTACGGTAAGCGGCAACTACTATGACTCAAGAATGATTGGCGAATACGTGTATGCTGTTGTTAACATGCCTGTTTACTATTACGACAAGCAGCCGGTGCCTTTGCCTGCAATAATGGAAAACGGCAAGGAAACGAAGGTAACTGCCGGCGACATATACTACTTTGACGTGCTGCCTGACTACAGCTACAACTTCGCCACCATAATGTCAGTCAACATAAAGGATGACGGAGAGGATTATAATAGCAAGACTTATCTTTCAGGAGCAACACAAATCACATATGTTTCACAGGATAACATATACATGACGCATACAAATTATCCGGAAATAATAATGCGTCCTGATGTTTTCAGGCCGGTTAGAGATGTTCTGCCGCGCCAGGAATCAACAACCATAAACAAGATAGAGATAAGCAACGGCAAAACAGACTACAAAGGCAAAGCCACAGTTCCGGGAACAGTGCTCAATCAGTTCTCAATGGACGAATACAAAGGCTATTTCAGGATAGCAACAACAAAAGGCAATATATGGGGAGAAGGGGAGAATGCTGCGAAGAACAACATATACGTGCTTGACGAAGGCATGAAATTAGTTGGAAAGGTAGAGGACCTTGCGCCAGGCGAAAAGATATACTCGGCAAGGTTCATGGGAGAAAGGGCTTACCTCGTCACGTTCAAGAAGGTTGACCCGCTGTTCGTAATTGATTTTCAGGACCCGTATAATCCGCAAGTCCTTGGAAAACTGAAGATACCCGGCTATTCCGACTATCTGCACCCATACGATGAGAATCATATCATCGGGATTGGCAAGGAAGCGATTGAGGCAGAGGAAGGAAACTTTGCATGGTACCAGGGCATAAAACTCGCATTATTTGACGTAAGCGACCCTGAAAACCCGAAAGAAATAAGCAAGTTCAGCATAGGCGACCGCGGGACAAACTCCGAAGCTCTGAGCGACCACAAGGCATTCCTGTTTGACCGCAAGAAAAACCTGCTTGTCATGCCGATACTGCTTGCAGAGATAGACAAAAGCAGGTACGCTGGCGGAGAAGTGCCCCTATACGCTTACGGCGACTTTGTATGGCAGGGAGCATACGTGTTCAGCCTGGACACTGAGAAAGGGTTTGAGCTTAAAGGAAGGGTAAGCCACGTTGAGGACGAAAGCCTGAAGAAGAGCGGATACTACTATAAATCGCTTTACTCTGTAAAGAGGTCACTTTACATAGGCAATGTGCTTTACACGGTGTCTGATGGAATGATAAAGGCAAACGACCTTGGCGACATGGAAGAGGTAAACAAGGTGAAGATGCCGGACATAGGGGATGGTGGAGAAAAAGAATTAAATATTTAAAGCGAACTTTTCCTCTATATTACATGGCACAGATTACAGTTTCAAAAGAACAATTTTCCAAGATATTATCAGATGTCGAAACCCTCATAGAAGATGTCACGGTAATTGTTGAACAGGATGCCATTGCAAAGAAACGACTTGCAGAAGTGAAGGCAAACCCTTTAATAGGAAAGTCGGAAAACGAATTAAACGACTACCTGAAGAAGAGAGGGGTGCAAGTTGAATGAATGGGTCGTTAAAGAGCACCCAGATTTCTTCAAAGATCTTGACAATCTTGGCGCAAAAGAACTGACAATATTCTACAAAAAGAAGCAAAAGATTAAAGAAAACCCTATACGGTTAAAACATTTGAGCGGTGGAGGGAACCGCTACAGAGAGCAAATCACATCAAACATACGGCTTATTTATGCAATACTTGAAGAGACTTCATAATCTCAAAGAAAGATTAAAGCAAAAAGGGATAAATAGAGGCTGACTATCAGAATGAAAATAATAAGCAGCGTTAAAGAACTTACCCTGTGCAGCGGCTTCGGGGCGCTGCTGACAGTTGTGCAGCTCCTTGCCGGAAGCATTGTGTATGCGGTTTCACAGGTTCCTGCAAGCGCATCGCTTTTCTCAGCGCTGATTCTCGGCTACCTTGGAACAATGCCATTGCTGCTGACAAGAAAGACAGGAGCAGCAACAATAACAATACTTACTGCAGCCATAGTGGCTGTGCCGTTGAGCGTATTCGGGCCTCCGGGGCCATACAAGATACTTCAGTTTATTCCTGTTGTAATCCTGACAGAAGCCATACTTATTGCTGCCAGATGGAAAAATTACGGCTATGTAACAGCACTGGCTGCTGCAGCTGCAACAAGCATACCAATACATTACTATTTCATCACGCTTATCGGCTTGCCTGCAGCAGGGCTGCTTGCCAAATTCCTTCTGCCAATAATGGCTGTAGTGGCTGCAGAGGCAGCGATAGGAGCATGGCTTGCGATAGCCACGTATGAAAAGAAGCTGAAGAAGCTGAAAGTTGTGAGGCAGCTGCAGGAATAAACAGGAAATAATGTCAGACATAAATAAATTATAAAATTGTTCTGTCTGACAAACTTTAGTAAGAGAATTTTTCATAACTTATTATTGTCGCTTACTAAAAAAACAAAAGGTTTATAAGTATTCATTAATTCATTAATCATTAGGTGATTAACGTGTTGGCTAAGATAAGCAAAGGATATCAGTTGACAATACCTGCAGACATAAGGAACAGGTTCGGGCTCAGGCCCGGGACGGACGTGGACATAGAAGCCAAAAAAGACAAGATAATCATCACTCCGCTTGAAGATATAGATATGGAAGAGGCTTTCAGGAGGGCTGATAAACTGAAGCCGCACAATTTGACGCCAGAGGAACTCGAGAAGATTGAAGATGAACTCTACTGAGCCGCATTCTACTGAGTTCCTGGACAGCAACATAATTGTCTATGCTTTCACAAGCAACCCGAGAAAGGACAAATGCAGAAACGTCTTAAGAGAACGCCGATTTCTGACCAATTCGTTGGCGATTTCAGAGGCTATAGGAACAATAGGCACAATAGACAAGGAGCAGGGAAAAATTGCACTGATTTCCATACTCAGAAGCGGAAACATACAGATAATTGACCTGAGCACAAATCTCCTGTTTGAATCTGTCAGAAGGCAACACAAGTACAACCTGAAGCTTTTTGACCTGATACATTACACAACCGCCCTCCTTAACAACTGCCAAAGCATAATAAGCTACGACAAGGACTTTGACAAGCTGGAAATACCGAGAGTTGAGCCATAATGAAAACAATAAGCAGCATAAAGGAACTTACTGTATGCGGCGGCTTTGGGGCGATAGCTGCGTTTGCAGGGCTTGCGCTTAACCTGCCAGGCATAATGATAACAGGCGTTCCCCTGACAGGCATATTCCCTGTGGCTGCATTCTTCCTCTCCATGACTGCGCTGATAATAAGAAAGTTCGGGGCTGTGACAATAGCTGCAGGAGTTTATTCATTAATAGCCAGTCCAACAGTCCTCTTCGGGCCTCCGGGAGTGTACAAGCTGTTGCTTGGGATTGCTCTTGGGATTCTGTTTGACTCCCTGCTGATGGCGTTCAGGTACAGCAGAACCGGATACTATGTTGCGGCAGCTGTTTCCTATGCCGCTGTTGTTCCGGCAACATACCTTGCGCTCCTGTTCCTCGGATTCCCTGCAGCAGAACGGCTTGCAAGGTTTGTGCCTTACCTAATGATCTGGTATGTCCTGGCTGTAATAGCGACAGTGTGGCTGACTATGCTGATTTATGAAAAGAAGCTCAGGAACCTGAATGTTGTGAAGCGGCTTCAGGAATGAAAAAGAAAAGATTAAAATAGTAGTACGTATATACGAACTAAAAATGAGAAGCAAGGACGAGAGGGTTTTGGAACTGTTTTTCAACATCCCCAAGCACTGGCATTTTGACGAGCTGGCATGGAAGTCCGGCTTAAGCAGGGACAGGCTGAATTACTGGCTTAAAAAGTTTGTAAAGCAGGGCATGATAAAGAGGGTGAAGCAAAAAGGGAAGATGCCATATTATACAGGCTGTTATGAAAGCCCCGAGTTTCAGCACAAGAAGCGCCTGTTTGCCTTGAGGGTTCTGACTGAAAGCGGGCTGCTTAGCCACCTCTCCACCCTGCAGGGAGCGAAGGTTGCTGTCATATTTGGAAGCTTTTCCAGGGCTGACTGGTATGACCACAGCGATATAGATGTTTTCATTTACGGCGATGACAAGGACTTTGACAGGCTCAAGTATGGCTCCAAGCTGCATAGAGGCATACAGGTTCACACTGCAAAGAACAAAAATGACCTTAAGCGCATGGGAAGGATGCTGCCATACATTGTAGGCGGGGATTTCATCAAAGGCAGCATAACAGATTTGGGTGTTAAAGTTGAGACCTAAGTTCGGCAATGAAAAGGAAGCTTACCAATACTGCATTGCAGACGGCTATGTCAAGGAAGTGTTCACGGTCAACAAGGACAAGGCAGAGGCGCTTTTGCGAAACACAATTATTTCCATTGAGTCGGCTGAAGCGCTGGCAAACCTTCTTAGCCAGCGTGATGAGAAGTGGATGACTGTTTATGTTCTTTACTACGAGGCTCTCCGGACATGCGCTGAGGCTTTCCTTCTTTTTGACAAAATCAGTTCTTCAAACCACCAGTGCCTTTTTGCAGCCCTCTGCGTTAAGCACCCGGAGCTGGAGTTTGACTGGGGCTTCTTTGAGGCAATCAGAACCAAGAGGAATGGCGTTAACTATTACGGAGAAAGGGTAACTTACAGTGACTGGAAAGCTGTTGAAATGAAGATGATGCTTTACATTTCTGCCTTGAAAAAAGAGATTGATAAGAAGCTGGCCTGATGTTAAGTATTCTCACACAAAACCCCATAGCCCCACAACACAAAGATTTAAGAAGTTCATCGCCATTGCAAGGACTTTGACAAGCTGGAAATACCGAGGGTTGAGCCATAATGAAAACAATCACTGACTTAAGGCAGCTGACAATAGCGGCAGGCTTTGGAGCGCTGATGTTTGCAATAGGTTTTGCCATAAGCACGCCCATACAGCTGATTACAGGAACGCCGGGAACAGGCGGGCTGGTCAGCGGGATAATACTAATCATCCTTCTTGTAATCGGTGACAGGATATTGCAGAGATTCGGGTATGGAACTGTGTCAGCAACGACTATGGCAATCCTGTCAATACCGACTGTTCTGTTCGGCGCGCCCGGCATCTACAAGGTGGCTGTGGGCTTTGCCGGAGGGCTTTTATGGGACGCGTCATTGCTTTTCCTCAAGAGAAACCGAGTTGGATACACAATTGCAGCAATTGCGGCAGGCACCGCAATACTCATCTCAATGCTGCTCATGCTGGCAGCTCTTGGGCTTCCCGGAGATGAAAAGATGAAACAGATATTTCTCATAATGTGGATAGTTGATGCGATAATAGTGGTAATAGGCGTGCAGATTGCGCTGCTTCTTTATGAGAAAAAAATTAAAAACCTGAAAGTGGTAAGGCAGCTGCAAAGCAGTAATTAAGCCGTCAATCAGAAATCTTTATAATCTTGGCTTAAGCAATTGAAGACACTATGGGCAGGGCTGTTGTTGACGCAGACATAAAGTCATTCAGGTATGCGGGGAATGACAGGAATTCTCTTGAGAAAGTAAGGGTTTCTGTGGGGAAAGGGGAAACCCTTGTTCTTTTCGGTAACTCCGGCTCTGGAAAGAGCACGCTAGCAAACTGCATAATGGGCATATGCCCGCACATGATAAAAGGCGAGCTGAAAGGAAAAGTTGTGATTGACGGGACTGAGGTGAGCAAGGACAGCCTGCCTGAGATACACAAAAAAGTCGGCATAATGCTGCAGAACCCGGAGCAGCAGATACTAAACCCTCGCGTAATAAACGAGATTGTGTTTGACCTTGAAAACCAGGGGATGGAAAGAGAGGAGATGCAGAGAAGGGTGAACGAGGCTGCTAAGTTCTTTGCAATTGAAGACTGGCTTTACATGGACACTGATGCGCTGTCACAGGGCCAGAAGCAGATACTCGGGCTTGCAACAATGTCCGCAAACAAGCCGGATGTCATGGTGCTGGACGAGCCAATATCAATGCTGGACATAGACCACAAGAAAAAGGTTCTTGGCTACCTACAGCGCCTTAAGCAGCAAGGGCACACAATGGTGATAAGCACCCATGATGCGGAGTTTGCGAAGAGGATAGC
>JACPIG010000099.1 GCA_016188205.1 Candidatus Woesearchaeota archaeon | reverse complement strand
TTGCTGCCTGCTGATGTTGAGACAAGAACCCCGCTGCTCTTCTGGAACTCGCTTTTCCTGCCAACTTTGAGAATATACCTTGCTGTCTGGTAAGGCTTCATGCTGCCTATGAAGACCTCGTTCAGCGCAGGCTCTGCCGTGACTTTCATCTTTCCGTAAGAAATAACCGCCTCAAGCCTGTTAAGATTAAGTATCCTGTATTTTCCGTTCAGCAGCAGCTTCAGCTTTTCCCTGAAGTCAGCTATGCACGCCCTTGAAAAGAAGCCCTCATTCAGCTTCGGGTTTGGGGAGACGCACAATACGGGCTGTCTTGACAAATGATGAGATGTCCTCAGAAGTGTCCCGTCGCCGCCCACAGATATGACCAGCTCAGCCCCTCTCAGCTTCCCGGCGCTCAACAGGTCGCGGTTAACACACCTACTGCTTATGCCCTCATCTGCAAGCGCATTCATCACAACAGATACGGCTTTGTGGTAGTCCTTGTGGCATACGACAAGCACTTTTTTAGGGTTCATTCAGGTTTACCTCAAACCTCAGCTATTCAGCTATTATCGCAGGCTTTCCCGGAAGCGCCTGCCTTGATTTTGGCTCATTTGATTTTTCGGCATAAACTATTTCTATCCTGAATTTAAATTCCTTTTCAATCTCGTCCTTCAGGTTGTCAAGGAAATTCGCTTCTGTTTTTTGGTCGCCAATGCCTGCTGAAAGCCTTCCAGGGTCTTTGAGCAGCTTCTGAACCAAAGAGGAAGCTTCACCTGCGTGGCTTTTGATATCCGAAGATACAACTTTCTTCATAATGGTGCTTATATCTCTTGTTGACTTCATCTGCTCGGCAACGATGCTGAACAGTTCATATTTCCATTTATCCGCAACGGCAACTGTTATCTTTTTGGGCTGTGTTATGCTTGCCAGCTCAAGCACAGCCATTATGTCCTTCCTGATTGTGCCTGCAAACTCGTCAAATGCTTCTGCATTTTTGTCAATAAGCTTCTCATCAGCCACTGGCCAGTCCTGAAGAGAAACAAAGCCCTTTCCTCCAGTCTTCTCCCAAAGTTCCTCACATATGTGTGGCACAAAAGGCGAAAGCATTACCAGCAGGCTCTTTCTGCTGCTTTTCAAGATGCCCGTGTTGTGGTCGCCTTCAGAATACTTCTTAAGTTTGTCTGCAAGCTCCATAAGCCTTGTTATCGCGATGTTGAAACTGTAAGACTCAAGGTCGCTTGTAACTAGCCTGATTGTCTTCTGCGTGAAACTCTGCACAAACCTGTCATTTATGCCTAGTTCAGAGCCTGCTTTTCTTTCCGGGGCAAAGGAAGACTTTTCTACAAATGCATAAAGCCTTTTCAGAAATCTGTAGCTTCCATCAACGCCCCTGTCATTCCAATCAAGTTCCTTCTCAGGTGCTGAGGCAAAAAGTATGAAAAGCCTTGCAGTGTCAGGGCCATATTTTCCGTAAATCTCCGCAGGGTCAACAATGTTGCCAATTGACTTGCTCATCTTTGCCCCATTCTTGATGACCATGCCCTGGCACAAAAGCCGCGAGAACGGCTCATCAACCTTGTGCAGCCCCAAGTCACGGAGAGCTTTTGTGAAGAACCTTGCATAAAGAAGATGCATGACAGCATGCTCAATTCCGCCAATGTACTGGTCAACAGGCATCCAGTAACTTGCCGCCTGCCTGTCAAAAGGCAGCTTTCCGTATTTTGGGCTTGTGTACCTGAAGAAATACCATGATGAGTCAACAAACGTATCCATTGTGTCTGTTTCCCTTTTTGCAGAGCCCTTGCATTTGGGGCATTTTGCTCTAACGAATTCTCTGCTTGTCTCAAGAGGGTTCCCCTTGCCGGTGAACTTCACTTCATCAGGCTTTGGAAGCAGGACAGGAAGCTCATCATAAGGAACAGCAACCAGTCCACACTTATCACAATAAACAACAGGAATTGGCGTTCCCCAGTAGCGCTGCCTGGAGATTAGCCAGTCGCGCAGCTTGTACTGCGCTGTACGTTTGCCGTACCCATGCTTTTCTATATACCTTATTATGTTCTCCCTTGCTTCTCCCCACTTCCTGCCCTTGAATTCCTCAGGGCTCTGCAGTACTCCGTCCACGGCTTTGCAATAAGCATACTCCAGATTTTTTACTCGTTCTGCTTCTTTTTTATCGGTAGGGAACATAACAGGATTCAGAGGCAGGTTGTATTTCTTGGCAAAATCAAAGTCACGTTCATCATGCGCACTTGCATTAACCACGCCTGTTCCATATTCATATATGACAAAAGAGGCAACCCATATAGGGAGCAGCCGCTTGGCAGGAGTATACTCTATATATTTTCCGGTAAATATTCCTTCCATCTCTTTCTCAACATCAAACTTATTTGCAGCTTTCTTTCTCTTTATGTTCTCCACAAACTCCATAACGGGTTTTTCATACTTAGTTCCTTTAACAAGCTCATACACCATAGGATGTTCAGGCGCAATAACTGTAAATGTCTGGGCCATGAATGTCTGCGGAACAGAGTCAAACACCTCAAACCACACGTCCATATCCTTAACTTTGAAACGCAGATTAACGCCTTCTGACTTCCCTATCCAGTTCTCCTGCATAACCCTGACACGTTCAGGCCAGTCCGTAAGCTTGTCAAGGTCCTTCAGCAGCTCCTCAGCGTAAGCGGTTATCCTGAAAAACCACTGGTCCAGAAATGTTTCTGTAACCTCGCTTTTGCATCGCCAGCATTTTCCATCATCAACCTGCTCGTTCGCAAGCACTGTGTTGCAGCTCGGGCACCAATTGACAGAAGCCTTTTTCTTGTACGCAAGCCCTTTCTCAAGGAATTTCAGGAAAATCCACTGGTTCCACTTGTAATAATCGGGCCACAAAGAAGCGATTTCCCGGTCCCAATCATAGCTGTAGCCCAAGTCCTTCATCTGCTGCCTGATTGTGTCCATGTTGCTTATCGTCCACTTCTCAGGGTCCTGCCTGTTTTTTATCGCGGCGTTCTCAGCAGGCAGGCCAAACGCATCAAATCCCATTGGGTAAAGAACATTGTAGCCCTTCATTCTTTTGTAACGCGCAAGGGCATCCCCGATTGAATAATTCCTGAGATGCCCCATGTGCAGCTTTTCAGAAGGGTATGGATACATCTCAAGGCAGTAGAACTTCTTCTTTTTGACATCCTCCTTTACAGTAAAGATGCCGCTATCCGCCCACCGCTTCTGCCACTTACCGGCAATCTTTACGAAATCTGCATCAGTCATGTGTTCCAGGGAAAAGCCAAACGTTTTTAAAGTTTTCTTAATATCATACCGCAGACAAAATGGAAGCGTTTGCCAAAAAGCTGGTTGCTGTGCTGAACGAGAAAATGGAGAATGGAAAGGCATTGAACACATTAGCGCACATAGCCTTAGGTCTTGGCGCCAGCATACTGAACAAGGACGAATTGCGGCTTACAAATTACAAGGACAAGGATGGCAACAACCATGACAAAATATCCGAGATACCATTTATCGTCCTCAAGGCAAACTCAAGCAAGATAAGGGGTCTTAGAAAAGCGGTCATCGCCAACAACATAGAATTTGCGGACTTCACACATACCATGGTAGAGGGCACATACGAAGACCAGATAAAAAGAAGCGTTGAAACAAAAGATGAAGACATGGAATATTACGGAATAGTCATGTTTGGCGACTGGGAAATAGTCTCAGAACTTACAAGGAAGTTCTCTGTCTGGAAATAATATTTTCAAATAACCGATTCGTCATAAAGTATAGAATCAACCTGCTCACTTAAAAGCCGAGTTTCTGGACCGCCTTTTACTGTCTTCCATTTAGTCAGTGGTAGAATGGCCCTCTTTTGACTTTTTACAACCACTTTTATTTTAGCCATTGTTTCAGAACTTCTTGAACTGTGCAGCTGTATTGGCAAGGTCAACGTGCCCAAGGAACAATGCCCTGCAGCAGTATCTCTCAAGGCCGAGCTCGTCAAGCAGCTTTTTCCTGTCCTCGCCCTTGGCAAGCCTGTCCTTGTAGCTTTCCCACAGGTGCGCAACTGGCTTGCCGCACGAAATGCATCGGATTGGAATAATCATTTTTTTGGTTCCTCCTTTATCTGTAGCTCTTCTGTGTCTTGGATCTTGCCTTTCCGGCAGTGTTCGGCTTCCTCGGCTCGCGCTGCCTGACATCGGCAACAAGCATATGCCTGTCGTAGTCAAGGAAGTCCTTCTCAAGCTTCTTGTCTTTCGTAAAGGCAACAAGCGCCCTTGCAATTGCAAGCCGCGCAGCCTCTGCCTGGCTGAACGTTCCCCCTCCCCTGACTCTTACGCGTATGTCAACACCGGAAGCATGGCTGCCTGCGATGCTGAGGGGCTCCATGAGCTTGAGCCTTGCAAGCCTCGGCTCATAGCAATTCGCAAGCCTGTCATTTACCTTTACCACTCCGCTGCCAGCCTTTATAGTCGCCTTTGCAGTGGCTTTCTTTCTCTTTCCGGATGTGTTGAAGACTTTTACTGATGACATTTTCAACTTAACGCCTCCTATTTCCCGCCTATAAGCCTGCAGAGTTCCCGCACAGTTATAAATTTGACTGTTGACGCCTTTCTTACGCCTGCCTCTGCAACCCTTTCAAGCTTCTGGCTGCCAAGCCCTTCAGGCACGCCTATAAAGCATCTTACTCTTTTGAAAGCAGCCCTGCCTCTTGCCTTCTTCCTCGGAACCATTCCCCTTATGACGCGCCTCACGAACATGTCAGGCCTCTTCGGAAAGAAAGGTCCTTGTGTTGACTGTCCAAGCTCAAACCTCTGCATGTGCTTCGCAATTATGTCTTTCTTCTTTCCTGTTATTATTGCTTTCTCGCAGTTCACAACCATGACTTCCTCGCCAAGCAACGCTTTTTTTGCAGCAACGCTTGCAAGCCTGCCGAGTATTGCGTCGGATGCGTCCACAATGAACTGCGCCTTGCCTGGCTGCTCTTTCTTATCCACTGTTCCTCCCTGTTATGTAAAAACTCAACTGCTCAAATGTATCGCCTGGAAGCGGGCTGTAATCTTCATCTTTAGGCGCCCCTTCAATCACTGTGTTCAATAATTTTAAGTGAGGGCTCGCCGCGCGGAATAAACCTCGGCTCACCATTGCATTCTCCACAAGCTCCGCAAGTGTAGGAGCGTCAACACTGCCTCTATGTATGAATAACCAGCCCTTTTCCTGCATGCAGTTTTCCCACCATGCACACACACCGGAATCCCCATCACGCCCTGCGATAAGGGACAGGTAGATGCTGAAGTCGCCCGCCATTTTATCCAATTATCCTCACATTCTTTCCTTCCGGATTCACCTGCATAAGCTCAGTTATAGTCAGGGCCTTTGCGTTTGCCTTTGCAATTTTGTCAACAGCCTGCCGCGAGAACTGCCAAGCAGCGATCGTTATGCTCTTGTCAAGTATCCCGGAACTCAGAACCTTTCCAGGCACAATAACAGTCTCGCCGCTCTTCGTGTAGCGGCTAATCCTTGACAGGTTGACAGCCCTCCTGTTCCTGCTTGACTTTTCAAGGTCTGAGGCTATCCTCCTCCAAAGCATGATGTTGCCACTATCACTATATGCCTTCTTTTTGAGCTCGGTTATGAGCCCCTTCAGCTGCTCATTAGTTGGACCGGTTCTCATTTTTATTTTTGTTTAAATGCTGGGTACGAGATTCGAACTCGCGCACCCACTAAGGTACAAGGCCCTCAACCCGACGCTCCG
>JACPIG010000012.1 GCA_016188205.1 Candidatus Woesearchaeota archaeon | reverse complement strand
GGGGGTCATCCTTATGAACGACTGGTTCAGAAACTTGGAAATCCTCGTATAAGGCCTTTCAATCCTCCTGTAGCTAACACCCTTCCTCAGCTTTGCCATAGAATGATGGAACAATAAACTATTTAAAAAGGTTGCTGATTGCACGTTCTTATGAGGGACTGTGGCATTGGCGTAGCCGAAGCAGGAGCGGAGCCGAAGTAGTCAGCCTGCAATGTTATAGCAAAGAAATTAAAACTAACGACTAAAAATATAGAGAATTGCGCTGATTAGTGAAATTATTGGCGCAATTCTAATCTCGTAAATTTCGCGATAAATATTTGACCGATTACCGCAATTTACGATAATAGCAGGACTAACTACTGCACTCCGCATAAACGGGTTTGGCATAAACGGGATTAAGGCAAAATGAAAAAGGTCATGTGCTTCGGAACATTTGATGGTGTCCACAAGGGGCATGAGCATTACCTGAAGCAGGCGAAGAAGCTCGGGGACTTCCTTGTAGTTGTTGTTGCCCTTGACGAAACGGTAAAGAAGATAAAGAACAGGGAGCCGCACTATCCTGCTGATGAAAGAGCCGGGCAGCTTCAGCAGCTCGGGTTTGTTGACAAAATAATCCTTGGCAACCCCGGCGACAAGCTCAAGGTTGTTGCTGACGAAAAACCGGACGTGATATGCCTCGGCTACG
Organism: Candidatus Woesearchaeota archaeon; assembly: GCA_016188205.1. Lineage (GTDB taxonomy): Archaea > Nanobdellota > Nanobdellia > Woesearchaeales > UBA10216 > JACPIG01. The sequence continues at coordinate 7,307 of JACPIG010000012.1, read as the reverse complement.
ACCAGACTTTCTTCACCGATAACCTTAAGGAGAAGCTGCGGCAGCGAGGGTTAAAGCCGGAAATTGTAAGGATAGGGGCTTATATGCCTGAGAAGTTCAAGAGTTCCAAGATGAGCATTGTGGGATAAGGATTTATGCTCTTATCATCCCTATCTAAAGTCAAAGTCGCGAATAAGGAATAGGCAACATTGGTTCCAGGCGAGCCACTTCCATACGATTATAATGAGAACTGACTAATGATGTGCGATTAGGGCCGCAAGCGACTATTAAGTAAAAGAAATCTGCTCGCGCATCATCCCTGATTGCCACACCACCCGTAAGAGTTTTTGGATTTGCAAACTTAAATGCGAATCTAAATTGGGGCAGTTCATAAACTCTTGTTATAGGTGCAGGCATCATGCCTTCTGCACCCCCCATATACAGGTGATACTGAGGGGTTACTGAACTGTTTCTAGATTCCTGTATGACATCCATAAATTGGCCAGATCCCTCGGGGTCAGTAATGATTAATGCACCTTGCCTGTCAATACACAGCGCATAAAATTGTGCAAAAGCAGGGAAAGCTGTTGCTGGTTTATATGAATGCCCGAAAACTCTACGAACCTCTGCTTCTATTTGCTGAGGTGGTTTACTGTTCGCAAAGACTCCGAGTACATCATAGCCTTGAGGTAGCCCACTTAAACTGACTGCTTCTTGGTTATCCAGGACTATTCTTACTAAACCGTCATCAGTCATTTCCATCGCCCTCATAATTTTTTCACAAAGACCTTGATACAGGATTATTTACTGCGGAATAGCGATGGAATGTTTCATAACTATATAAATCTTCTAACGATTTTTTTTCTCAAAAGGGGGAATTCATGCAAAATGTTGCCCGTTTGTCAGAATTATCTTCCTTCCGGCTCTATCACAATCTTATTGCCTACCTTGGATATGGCTATCTGGATTTTTTCATCCAGACGCAACTGTTTTTCCAAATCGCCGGGTATCCTGAACACCAGCCCGCCGCCGCTTTTTGAAAGGTGCCTGTAAAGCTTCATCGGCTCCGGCCAAACGCCAAGCTTCCTTGCCACAGAAATTGTCCTTTGGGTTTCTTCCTCGTAAGGAATCTCCTCATTGCAGCCTGTGCAACGTTCACCTTTTACAATGAAGACGTATCCTTCTATTTCAAGCGTTATGTCCTCAGCTTTTTCCAAGCTTCCTTTGCCGCATATAAGGCATTTTCTCATTTTCCCTCAGCTCCGGTTATGACTATTATCTCTTTATACTCCTCATCCTTGACAAATACTATTTTCCTGCTGTTTCCCTTTGCCCTGACATAAGCCTCAAATTTGTCTTTTCCAACTTTTTCAACCTTGTAAGCGCTTTCCAATGCGCTCTTTAATGAATTTGTATCATAATCCCATTTCCGCATGTAGACCAAGGCGAAGTGCTTGGTTGGTCTGATTCTGTAGCCGCTGAAATCCATATGTTTTTCACTATATTTTGTGATAATTTTGTTATATATAAATTTTTTGCTTAAGCCCGCTGTAAACGTGCTCTGCCAGCCGCTTAAGATTGACAATATCCTCCTCATTGTACTCAACAAGCAGGTTAAGGTAGTATTCATCACCGCTGCCCCTGTACATGCGCCAAAGCTCAGCAGCATCGCCCCCGTTAAGAGAAGCGACTATGCTGTTGCTCCTTTCTATGCCAAGCTGCCGCTCAATGCTTTTCAATCCCCCTCTTAATCCAACCCTCCGGCACGCAAACCTGAGGTCAAAGTGAGGCGTATCAGGCAGCTTCATGCTGCGGCTCAGAAAAGGCACGTCAAAGCTGCTGCCGTTGAATGTTATGAGAAGCTTGTATTTCTTCAGCTCTTCAGCCAGCCTTTTGTAGTCAAGGTTTATTCCTTTTATCATCGTCTTTGTATCATTGCCGTCATAAAGGCCTACAACTGTTATTTCGTCCCCTCTGCCAAGCCCGGTTGTCTCTATGTCAAGGAAAACAGTATCATCCCTGAAATAGTCGTAAAGCCGCCAGTGCTCTGACAAAGGCAGCTTGCTGCTGAAGTACTGCGCATTGTCAGCCAAAAGCTGCTTCTTTGCCTTCAGAAGCTGCCTGTCATAGTAGCCCTTGCTCCTTGCGCCAATATGCTTTACCTGTTTCGCAGCAAGGAAGCTGTTCCAGCCGTCTACACCTGAAGCCCATATTTCCCTTTCCTTCCCAAGCCCTATCCTGTCAAGGAGAACAAAGCTGTTTCGTATCATGCTTCAGAATGCGCAGGGCTGCTTAAAAAGGGTTGCGGCTGCGCCTGTCCAGTGTCCAGTGCTGCCCTGTGCTGCTTTGGCCAGCCTAATATAATGCCAGACATAAATAATTATACAAATGTCAGTTACTATATTTCAGGGCTTGCTTTTTGTCATCTTCCTTGCTTCTTCCACTGCGTTTATGTAGATTTCCTCCCTGAGCCTGAAGCCTTCTTCCACAAGGCTGTTCAGGCATTCTAAGAATTCTTCAAACGACAGCTCTTTTTTCTTCACCGCAGCAAGCAAGACAAAGATAGTCCCTCTTGGCTGCAAGCCGACCAGTTTTGCAGCAGCCCTCGCAGGGATTTCGTCAATCAGCACATAACTTGCTTTAATCCCCTTTGCCAGCGAAATTATTGAAATTTCGCCCTTGTCAAGCTCTATTGGCAGCGGCAGATAAGAAGGCACTCTTCTGACTTTTATCCACCCGGCTCCAATCGACTCCTCTACGGCAGCGGCATCGCTTTTGCCCAGCCTTTTCCCTTCGTCCACAACCTCTTTCTTTACATCTTCGCTGATGACGATTTCCCTGAAAATCATCCTTAACAGGTAGAGCTTCTGGATTTTAGCCAGGTAAATAAGAGGAGTCGCGTTGCTGACAATCATTGCAAGCCCTTAATATCTTCCTTAAGCTCACTGGATCCGTAAGGCACATGGATAAGCCTTGCCTTTGCCTCGTCAATCATCTCCCAAATGGAAACGCCGCATTTTTTTGCAGCCTGCCACATAGTTATCCTTCCTTTTTCATATTCCTCCAGGGATTTCTGAATCTTCCAGTCCTTTACAGCCCTTATGAGAAATTTCCTTATCACAGCAGACCTCTCTATAGCTTCCACTGCAGCGACCTTGTCAATCTCCCTTACCACCGTGTCATCCAGCCTTGTGGTTATAGTTGAAGCCATTTTAGTATTAAATGTATTCACTTTAATACATATTTATATTTTTCGGTTTTGGTGTCTGCCTGACTTTGCTGCTGCTTCAATTTGCCAAAGGGCTCTGCTGATAGGCTTTTGAGCCGTCAGCATCTCTTGTGACGGTGAGATTATGCTCGGGGTGCCCTCTATACCAGTTTGCCATCAGCATTGCGACTATAGGAAGCTGTTCTGGAGATTCTGCAATGTCCGCAGGGTTCACAGAGCCTTTCTGCTTAATGATGTCCAGCATGGATTGGCCAACAGAGTTCTTCCTTAGTCCTGCCTTTTCAGGAGGCTCAGGAAGCGTGCCACCCGTTCCTGCTGCCGCAGCATGCACAGGGCCATAAGTGCCCATAGTCACGTGGGCTTTGAAAGCAGCCAGCTGGCGCGGCGTTGTCCTTCTGCAGCCCATTATTTCATCGTCACTCATCCCTTTCCCGACGCTTAATTCGTAATAGCCTGCTCCTGTGAGCCTTGGCCTGTAGGAAGAGCCGAGATGAATTCTTTCAGGGTCCTTTGGGGGTGACAGTTTCCCTGAGTCTGATAACAGCAGGCGATCAATTTCTCTTCTGTCCCTTCTGGCAATGGGAATTGCCCCAAATGTGTTCAGGTAAAACTCCCGTATGTTTATTGGACTGAACAGCTTGCCTGCCAAGTATTTGTATCTTCGTCCTATTTCCGGGTATTGCCGCAGCATAAAGAAGTCGGCATACATAGGTGTTCTTCCTGTGCCAACATAGCTGTAGCGCTCTTTGGCTTTAGCCATGTACGGGTCATTGATGCTTCCAATTATTATCCTGGCAATTTCAAAGTTTCCTGAAGCGGTTTTATTGAACAGTGTATTTCTTAACAGGTAATCCGCAACATAAGCCCTGGTTGTCATATGCAATACTGCGCTATGGGTTGGTTCAGAGCTGAGAAATTTTTCTGGCATTACGCCAGCCATACTTCTTCTTTCTTCTTCAACTTGCCGCAGGTATTCGGCAAAGCTCGGGATTTTTCTGGAAATCGGGCTGTAGGCTGTTGCCATTCTGCCGCTGGCCATAATTGATTCTATTATGTTTGTAATTGCAAAGTCCCTAGTCCCCCTGCCAGTGTTTATACCGTGAAAATCATCAGAGTACTTTAAGTATTCGTCCATTCCATGCAAACTCGGCGGGATCTGATCAAGCATAGCGTCCAAATCAGGAAGACGAACCGAACTTGCAATTTCCCTGTTTGCAAAAGCGCGCATCGCTAATCTGCCAATTTGAGTGCCGCCCAAAAAACCAGAATAAACATGCTTCTGGGTTTCAGCGTTTTCCCGCTTTACACTTACCGTGACACCCAGAACCGAAGGATTCCAAAGAAGCTGCCGCCCTGCCAGAAGCTCCAAAGCCCTTATGCGGTCAGGGTTAAATGTGCCGTCATAATCAAGGCTGACCACATCAAATTGTTCAGATGCAGATGAAAAAAACTCTCTGTCAGACAGTTTCACAAGCTTTATGCCCAAATTGAGCGCCTTAAGCCTCTCATATTTCTCTGCGTCCCTTTCCAAACCGACTATATTGCTGCGCGGAATTCCCAGAGGGTCATACACCTGCTCAATCTCATAAGACCTTTTTCCATCTCCCCAGGGAAAGCACAGGACTCTCCAGTTGGAAGGATTTCCTTGGAGATGCCTCTTGATAAATCTCCTGAATTTCTCCCTGACCTCTGCCTTTTTCGGGTTATTATAGTTTTGCTTCGTCATATGCATCACGCTACTTGGAACGCAGGTAATCCTCCAGCCTAATCACCTTTATTGACCTGAGAAGGTCCACTTCTTCCCGGCTTCGCTCAGGTCCCATGTATCCGGAATTAGCAATCGGAATGCTTCTTCCAAAAAATTTGTCCCATATTGCAGATTCAAGCCTGCTGTCAGGGAACGGAACAAGCTTGTTGTCTTCTGTGAAGGCATAAAGCTTTCTGTCCATGACAACATAGTGCTCTGCTTCCGGATTTGAGGTGTCATAGTTAACCTCAAAGACGTGCCTCGCAAGGCGGTTGTCTTTGTCCGCTTCCGCACAAGTTACCGCGATTATCGCTATTGGCGCTGCAATTGCCAAAGAAGTCACTATTTTAAATGTCTCCCCATGCAGGAATTTCTTCAAAGGCGAATAATCCATTTTACATCACCGAAACATGGTTGGTTAAGTCAATATTAATAATTATTCCAAAAATAGTGGTCAAAGCGATGAAATTATCTTATATTATAGTCATAATTTGCTTATGACCGCAAAATTTATATATTTCTGACCATTCTTGTCAGGTTTATGGACGACATTGAAAGAAAGCTGCTTAACGCGCTTCAGGCAGACTCAGGAAGGACTGTCACGCAGCTTGCGAAGGCGCTCAGCCTTCCAAGAACCACTGTGAACAACAGGGTAAGAAAGCTCAGGAAGGAAAAAACAATAGCGCGCTACAAGGCAGTGCTTGACATGAAAAAGGTTGGGAAGCCGGTGTGCGCTCTCGTTCACATGGTCATAACATCAAAGGAAGGCGCGTATGAAGTCGCTGCACGGCTCAAAGCCATGAAGAATGTTGAGGAGATATACATAACCGCAGGGCAGTTTGACATAATAGCAAAAGTGCGGCTTAAGGACAACGAGGAGCTTTCCAAATTCATATTTGACAGCAGGACAGGCGTAAGGTGCTGGCCATCTGTTGAGAGGACTGACAGCATGATTGCCCTTGACACAGTAAAGGAGAACGGCATAATATGGCTGTGAGTTTATGGCTCTGAGTTTTCTTTCAGCCAGCCTACAGCAGAGAAATTATTCCTACTGTCATTATAATTCTGAACGGTATAAGTTCAGAAGCTGCTGCGCCGAAAAGAACTGCGAGCTGCGTCTTGTCACCAAGCTCTGACACGCCAACTGTTACAGCAGGCAGAAACAAGTCCTTAAGCACCTTCCCCTTCTTCTTCTCCCTTAAGCCTGAAATAGATTCGCCTGTTGTTCTTGCCCTTGTTCTCAGCGCCTATAATCTCTATCCTGCCTGCCTCGCTTGTGTTGGCCAAGTGCGTTCCTCCGCATGCCTCCTGCCCAAAGCCCTCAACAGAAACAACCCTCACTTCCCTCACAGCTTCCGGAAGCCCCATTGCCAGCTTTGTGACGTTGGGAATCTTCATTGCCTCCTCCCTTGTGATGAACCTGATGACAACAGGATGGTTCCCTGCAAGCACACTGTTTGCCTTCTCCTCATACTCCTTAAGCTTTGCACGGTCAAAGCTCTCAAGGTCAAAGTCAATCCTTGTCTTCTCGGCAGCAATCTGGTTGCCTGTAATCTCAGCGCCTGTCTCACCGTAAACAACTCCTGACAAAACATGGCTTGCGGTGTGGTAGCGCATGTGCAAGTATCGCCTTACCCAGTCAACCTGCCCGTGAATGGAATCTCCTTCCTTAAGACCTTCCCTGTCAACAGTGTGCATTATTCTTCCTTTTTCCTTCCTCACAGAGCCAACAATGTAGTCCTCATTCCCCAAACTTATCAGCCCTGTGTCGTCAGGCTGCCCTCCAGAATTCGGGTAAAAGGCAGTCCGGTCAAGCTCAACATCCTTCCCGTTTGCAGCAACAACGGTTGCGTCAAACTCCTTGAGATAGCAGTCTTTAGAGAATAATTGCTCTGTCATGCATCAGCGCTGAAGAAGCTGCTTTATATTTTTTGCGATAAGCCGCGCATCAAAGCTTCATCCGGGAAACGCCTCTTGCGAGCTGATAAGCGCCATAAAACATTATGGCATAGTTTGCAGCATAATCAAACCCGCTTCCAGCCTCGCCCTTTTCCTTCTGCCTTGTAATACTAACAACGTTCTCCAGAGTAAGGTGCGAAGGATCATAATTCTGGTTATGCGCGTTAAACTGCCAGGCAGTCAGGACAAATGCCGCGCCCATCGCAGCCCTGATAATGCCGTCAAGCCCCATTTTGAGCCAGGGAAAAGATTCGGAAAATATAAAACTTTGCCACCCCCTACCAAAACGCTTAAATATAAGCATGCCGTAACCATATACGGTGATGGCTTATGCAGGTTGTAAAGACGACATTGCTGCTGAGGAAGGATGTGCACCAGCGCATTATTGCTCGG
>JACPIG010000094.1 GCA_016188205.1 Candidatus Woesearchaeota archaeon | reverse complement strand
TAATTTCATGATTTACCCCCAAACAATGCTAAAACAGTGCTGAAAGTTGCCTGTTGCTATATATATTTTTTGTCATTCCAGGCTTATCCTCTGCCCGTTCTTCATCAGATGCACGTTCTCGCGCTTGTAGCCCATCTCGTATGCCAGCTCCGCCATTTTGGATGTCATTTCCAGCGGTCCGTGTGCTGGGATTATGTGCTTTGGCTTGACAAGCTCTATCATTTCGCGGTGGTCTTCCCTTGCGCTGTGTCCTGATGTGTGTATGTCCCTGAACAGCCTTGCGCCCTGCCTGTTCAGGAGCTTTTCTATGTTTTCCCGGTTTGCTATGTTGGTTGAGGTCGGTATGACTCTGCATGAGAATATTATGTGGTCTCCTGCCGTGAACTTAAAGTCAAACTGGTTGTTTGCCATCTTGTAGAGCGTGCTTGCCGGCTCGCCCTGGTGCCCTGTTACAACGAGGACGTATTTCTCTTTCCCTTCTTTCATTATCTTCTTGAGCCTTCTCTTTATCTTGCTGCTGTACTTGACTATTTCCACATCTTTTGAAAAGCTTGCAATTCCTGTTTTCTCTGCCGCACTTGCGTATTTTGCAAGGCTTCTTCCGAGGAAAACTATCTTTCTGTTCAGCTTGCTTCCGAACTCCACTATGCTTTTGAGCCTTGCTATGTGCGAAGCAAACGTGGTTACTATTATTGCCTTGTTCCTGTTGTCAGTGCCTAATAGCACGTCCTTCAGCATCTGCCTTGCTACTGATTCTGACGGCATCTTCTGGCGCAGGCCGGCGTATGTTGAGTCCATTATTAAAGCCAGAACTCCTTTCTGCCCGAGCTGCCTGAGCTTTTCAAAGTCCGGCTTCTTGCCTATGGTCGGGTATAGGTCAAACTTGAAGTCGTTGGCATAAAGTATTGTTCCCTGTTTTGTGTGCAGCGCGACAATTATGGACTGAGGGGTTGAGTGTGTTATGTTTATGAATTCAACCTTTACTTCGTCAGACTGCTGGTAAACAGCATTAACGTTGAGAGTCCTTATATGGTTCCTTATCCTCAGTTTCTCTTCTGTCAGTATGTTTTTGAGAACAGCAGAGGTAAATGGCGTTGCGAGGATGTCCGCGTTATACCTGCCTGCAAGGTAAGGGATTCCGCCAACATGGTCTAAGTGTGCGTGGCTGGGTATTATCAGCCTGACCTTGTCTGCCCAGTCGCTTATAGTCTCTATTCTTGGCACAGAATCTGAAGCAAGAAGGTCTTCTGCGCTTATCTTCACTATGTCCTCATCATTGCTGACGTGCACATAGTTCTCCATGTGCAGCCCTATGTCCAGAACAACAACATCATTGCCTATCTTAACTGCAGTCATGTTCCTGCCAACTTCAGAATATCCGCCAACTGCTGTTATTTCAATCATCAGATAGCCTCATTAACTTAATAATGTATGCGGGGAGTAGGATTCGAACCCACGTAGGCACTAAGCCAGTAGATATCCCACTAATCGCGTTTGCGATTGGCAGATAACTTAGCGCTCCCGAAGAGCCTTGAGTTTGGGTATTGCTTCAATTGCGTCTGCAGCTTCTGCAGCTTATATGCTTCTACCCCGTTTGGCCACTCCGGCATCCCCGCACATGCACAGTATAAATGCTTTTTGGGCGATTATTTAAATATTGCCATAAACTATATAAACAAGGCATAAGAAGAATGGCTCATGGATGTTTCATTGGTGCTTTCAGTCATTTACGGTATAATCACCTGGCTTCTGGACGGCGTTTTGTGGGGGGTTTCCGGATATTTGCTTTTCAGGCTTTTCGGTTGCAAGGATAAAAGCTGGCTATACGGGGCTGTTTCTGTAGGTGTGCTTTTTGTTTTTTGGGGGGTGCTTAGTTCCATGGTTGCCGGCATGATGCTGATTAATGTTGGAAACGAGGCGATATCAGGTTTTTTGGGCGAGCAGATTTCTTTTGGCATAGATGCCTTTGATCTGGCCATGGATTTTTTGCTTGCATTTGCAGGCTTCAAGCTTGGCCAGCAAGCATTTAAAAGGATTGTGTCAAAGAGGTGATTTCATGGTTCGTGTTGCGATTAACGGCTTTGGAAGGATTGGAAGGATGTTCTTAAGGGCTGCGCTTAACGACAAGAAGGTTGAGGTTGTTGCTGTGAACGACCTTTCTGATGCTGCAACTTTGGCTTACCTGTTCAAATATGACTCTGTTCACGGCACGTTTGGCGGCGAAGTCAGAGCTTCAAAAGGCTCTTTGCTGGTCAATGGCAAAAGCATAAGGGTTCTGAATGAAAAGCTGCCTGAGAACCTCCCTTGGAGGGAGCTTAAGGTTGACGTTGTGGCAGAGTGCACTGGGCTTTTTACCAGCAGGGCGGATGCCGAGAAGCACATTGCTGCAGGCGCAGGAAAGGTTCTTCTCTCTGCCCCCCCAAAGGATGAGTCCTGCCCGACCATAGTGAAGGGCGTGAATGATGAGGAGTGCAGCGGTAAAGATGCCAGGTCATGCATTATCTCAAACGCATCCTGCACTACAAACTCTCTCGCCCCTGTTGTTGACGTGCTTCATAAGAACTTCAGGATAGTCCATGGCTTCATCACAACCATCCACGCATATACCAATGACCAGCGCATACTTGACGTTTCGCATAAGGACCTGCGCCGCGCAAGGGCTGCTGCGCGCAACATAATCCCGACCTCAACAGGCGCTGCAAAGACAATCCACCAGGTTATTCCTGAGCTTAAGGGAAAGCTTGACGGCATTGCCATGCGCGTTCCTGTTCCCTGCGCTTCTGTCACAGACCTTACATGCGAGGTTGAAAAGGGCACAACAGTTGAGGAAGTGAACAACGCGTTCAAAAAGGCATCTTCTTCTTACCTTAAAGGCATCTTGCAGTATGTTGACGAGCCGATAGTCTCATCTGACATAATAGGAAATCCTCATTCATCAGTCTTTGACTCGCTCCTCACAAAGGTGATTGGCGGCTCTCTCGTCAAGGTTGTTGCCTGGTATGACAACGAGTGGGGCTTCTCATGCAGGATGGTTGATGTTGTAAAGATGCTGGCCTGATTGGAATGGCTGAATATCGAAAGACTGTAAAGGACATTAAAGTAAC
>JACPIG010000095.1 GCA_016188205.1 Candidatus Woesearchaeota archaeon | reverse complement strand
TGCTGCTGACAGAAGAAGCCTTTTCCTGCCACAGCATATCATCACCCACAATAATGAGCTTCGCAGGAAGCCTTAAGCTGACAACCCTGAAAGCCCTGAGCAGGGTGTCCATGCGCTTGCACTTCCTGATGTTGGCAACAGTAACAATGACAAACTCGCCTTTTGATATGTCAAGCCTCTTTTTCACCAAACCGGAATTTTTGGCAGGGGCGGAATAGAAGCTGTAATCAACAGGATGGGGAAGAAGCACAACCTTATCCTTTCTTACCCCTGACTTCAGGTATACGTCCCGCTCATGCGGCGTAAGGGCAATCACCCTGTCATACCTGTTCATCATCAAAACCGAAAGCCGCGAAATCACAGGATTTGAGCCAAGAATATAAGTGTGCGGGGTGAGAACCTTAGGCTTGTTCGTGAAGCCGCCAAAGAAGCACGGAGGATAAGGCCTCAGATGCGCATGCACAAGCCTTATTTCCCTGTCACGGTTTATGAAGGAAAGGAGTGATAAGGCGCTGTTGAATCTCCTCACAAGAATGCCGTTGCGAACCCCGCTTTTCTTCCCCGGCTCCAAAGTCAAAAACTCAACTTCAAAGCCCTTATCCATCATCATCCTGGCAGGCCAGTAAAAGTAGTCTTCCTTCTCCCTGAGCGCATACCTTAGCGGGTATGACGGCACTATCTCAACGTATTTTGCCATTTCAGACCACATCAACCAATCCCTTTTCAGACCTTATTTTCCTGAACTCAACTGTGCGAAGCCCGACAAGCAGGCAATAAACGAAAAAAAAGCGGTTAATCCCTGAAACAACCAGCCTGAACAACGGATTCCTTACATAAGCGTCATCATAAAGCTTATAGCTCATAAGCTTAACTATCTCTTTGTCAGGAACTTTCCTCAAACCCTGCAAACGCGCCCTTTTCCCCATAACCTTTCCGAAATTGGACAGCAGCCAAAAATAAACCTTAAGCCTTGAAAAGAAATGCCCCGGATCATAAACATTTGCAAAAATGACGTTTGCCAATGAGTAAGGCAAAAGCCTCAAAAGCGCAAAGCCGCTGTACAAAGTAAAAATGTTAAGCAGCTTGTTGCGCTCAGCAAGAACAAAAAAGAAGTCCTTCGGAACCTTCATCCTTTTTGCAGTAGCTCCGCCCTCATGGTAAACTATGGACTTAGGGACGTGAACAACCTTATAGCCCATAAGGGTGGCGCGCCAGCCCAGCTGAGCATCCTCGGCATAAGCAAAATAATCAGCGTCAAAAGGCTCGCCAATCACGTCTTTTCTGAAAAATGCAGAGCCGCTGGCAGTCAGAGAGCGGACATAAGAATCCGTGCCCTTGTCAATCTGCGGCAGAAAAACAGGCGCATGGAACAAGCCAATAGTGCCATAGCCCCTGAATACGTAGTCCTTCTCCTCATACTTGTCAAAAAATTTGGGGTTGCATATGGCTATGCGCTTATCCGTTTCTGCCGCGGCGACCAGTTCCCTGAGCCAGTTCCTGCCAACCTTCGTGTCGTTGTTCAGAAGGCACACGTACTTTCCTTTAGAAGCACGAACGCCAACATTGTTGCCCTCAGCAAAGCCCAGATTAACGGCGTTGCGGACAAGCCTTATATCCCTCCTCTTTACCAACACATCAACATCCTTCTTATCAGAGCCGTTGTCAACGACTATAATTTCATAATCCCTAAAAGCGCTTTTCCTGATGGAATCAAGGCACCGGACTGTGAAGCCTGCGCCGTTAAGGTTCAGGATGACAACAGATACAAGAGGCTTCTTCATGGCTTGCTGTGGAGAGCCTTAAGTTTAAAAATGTTCCAGTAAACAGCAAAGTTGTAAAGCCCCTGCAAAAAGGCAACCTTCAGGCCGCGGAACCCGTTAGGAAGCTGCCCAAAGCCATCCCTGAGCCAAACTGCAAAAAGAATGGCAAAAGGCAGAGGCAGATACAGCAAGCCCGGAAACTTAGCCCTGCCGTCAGCAACCATATCCCTTGCCTGGATCCGTGCCCAGTTAAGCCACTTCGTCCTGAATGTCCTGAGAGTGTAGTTGTCGTAAAGAGGGCGGTGATGCAGCAACAGATTAACGTTTTTCACAACGCCATCAACCCTGACAGCTTCGTGAATATAGCCCTTGACGTGCCCCTTGCTTTTGCGAAACATACAGAGACGGTAGCCAACCTTCCCCAACGGCCTGAAGCCAACCATTGTCTCGTGAAGAAAGCCGTAGCCATCAACATCATGCGCCTCAGTGAGCTTCCTAAGACCGGAACGCAGCTCATCAGAAAGATACTCATCAGCGTCAATGTACATAACCCAGTCGCCGGCAGCCTTGGAGAAGGCAAAAGGCCTGTTATAGCAGCCGGCACCCCTGTCAGGGACAGTATAAATCTTGTCAGCATACTTCCCAGCAATGCCAAGCGACTTGTCAGTGCATTCGCCGCTGTGCACAACAATAATTTCGTCAACAACACCCTTCAGGCTCTTCAGGGCGCGCTCTATCAGTTTTTCCTCATTACGGATGACAAGGCAGGCAGAGATTTTAACCATGACCGGAAGGTTCATCAAAAACTATATAAATATATCTGGTTTGCGCAGCCAAGTGAAAACAGCCATCCTCTGCGGCGGAGAAGGAACAAGGCTTCGCGAATACACGGAAGCAATACCCAAGCCCCTTGTGGAAGTCGGCGGGAAACCAGTACTGTGGCACATAATGAAGATATACTCACACTACGGCTACAACGACTTTGTCCTGCTTCTTGGATACAAAGGCGAAAAGATAAGGGAATACTTTGAGAAAAACAATGATGAAAGCTGGAAAATAGAGTTCGTGGACACAGGGGAGAAAAGCAGCAAGGCGGAAAGGCTGATGCAGGCAAAGAAGCATATAGATAGCGAGTTGTTCTTCACCGCTTATGGAGATGACGTGTCAGACGTGGACATCAGGGAAGTGCTGAGATTTCACAATAAGCACAACAAGACTGCCACTCTTACAGCCATCAACCCGGAATCCCAGTTCGGAGTATTGGACCTTAACGGCGACATGGTGGGAGGATTCATTGAAAAGCCAAAGCTCCATACATGGATAAACGGCGGCTTCTTTGTGTTCAACAAAAAGATATTCAACTACCTGCAAAAAGGCAAAGAGCTTGAAGATCACGCCTTCAGGGAGCTGGCGAACAAGGGTGAGCTCACAGCATACAGGCATGCGGGCTTCTGGAAGTGCATGAACGTGTTCAAGGATGCTGTTGAGCTGAACGATATGTGGGAAAAAGGAAATGCACCGTGGAAGGTTTGGAAATAGGATGGTGAATGAAACAAAAAATATGGACTAAATATAGTAGCGGACATTAATTTTTAGACAATAACTAACCGCTACTATATATGAAAGGCATAACAATTTGTATAATTATTTATGTCTTTCAGTATAATAATGAATAGCAGGCTGACTACTGGAGTTCCGCCTCACAAAAAAAGGAAAAAGCAAATGAAAGGTTTGGAAATAAAACGCAAACAATAACAATAATAACACTAATAACTAATAACAGGCTAACCACTACCACTACGCAAAAAAGGAAAAAACAACGGCAGGGAAGGAAAAACAGGGCAAAAGCTGTAAAGGAAAAAATGGAAGGGAAAATCTGGAAAGGAAGAAACGTGCTTGTAACAGGGGCAAACGGGTTTGTTGGCTCGTGGGTGGCAGAAGCTCTTGTAAACTCGGGCGCAAACGTTGTGGCGCTCATACGCGACATAATACCAAACTCCAACCTCAACCTGTCAGGCACAATAAAGAAAATGAGTGTTGTAAAGGGCTCGCTCACAGACTACAGGATAATTGAGAGGGCTTTCAACGAGTACGAAATAGACACATGCTTCCACCTTGCGGCGCAAGCAATCGTTGGAGTTGCTAATCGCTCGCCGCTATCCACGTTTGAATCCAACATAACAGGAACGTGGAACGTGCTTGAGGCATGCAGGACAGCAAAAAGGTTTGAGCGGATAGTGGTTGCGTCAAGCGACAAGGCATATGGGGACCAGGAAAAGCTGCCATACACAGAGGAATCACCGCTACTCGGAGCATATCCCTATGACGCATCAAAGGCATGCGCAGACATACTAAGCAGGAGCTATTACAAGACCTACGGGCTGAATGTCGCGGTTGCAAGGTGCGCCAACATATACGGAGGCGGGGATTTGAACATGAGCAGATTAGTGCCTGACATGATGACAAGCCTGCTGCAAGGCAGAACGCTGGTGATAAGAAGCGACGGGAAGATGGAAAGGGACTACATGTACGTGAAGGATGCAGTGAACGCATACCTTATGCTTGGCGAGAAGCTCGGAGAAAAGGCTTCTGGGAAGAAAGGCGGAAAAGGAATAAGCGGGGAAGCATTCAACTTCGGAACAGGCAAGCCGGTAACAGTGCTTGAGCTTGTGAAGAAAATAATTGAGGCAAGCGGAAGAAAGGACGCGAAGATGAAGGTTCTTGGAGAGGCAAAATACGAGATAAAAAGGCAATACCTGGACTCAGCAAAAGCAGCAAAGACTCTTGGGTGGAAGCCAAAATACGGGCTTGCAGAAGGACTGAAGGAAACTTATAAGTGGTATGAGAGGAATCAGGCATTGTTCAGGGCATAAAGCAAGAATAAACTTATCTGAAAAGCAGACTCACGAACGGTCTGAACATTCAGCCAGGAAATAAGTCACTACAAATAATTTATCTATAGTTGTGAGATCAGTTTTATCAGCGCGCCTTCCATTTACTTCAGCTGCAATTCGGTTTCCAGCTTCAGCAGATATTCCTATATAGGCCCTTTCAATAGGATTGTTTACAGCCATGACACCAGTTAAATGAACAAATTCTGCAGATGATACCGGATAAAGAAATACACCATACACAGGACTCATTGAACCTCTTTGTTCTCTATTAACAACAGCAGCCAAATCCCCTCTATGTTCTGGTTTTATTTGCCCACCAAAAAACGTATTCATAGTATCATGAATAATGTTTGGTATTTATAAATCTTTCGTTTTTGACACTACTTAATAGTTGATAATTCAAAAGAAATCCGACACAAGTTATGCCCTTTTCAGCACATGCATTTTCTGGGTGCGCATCGTAAGCATGGAGAAGTAGCTATACTCCCTGAGCGTGCTGTAGTTGCTTAAGTTGCTTAGGGGGGTGAAAGAAACAACGTACTGCGAGTCAATAACAGGGAAATAATCCCTAATCCAGCCAGGGTCATAAGGTTTGGAGTTATTTATTTCAGGGTGAGCGCGGCTGAACTCGTAGAAATTCCAGGCGCCATGCTCAAAGCCGCCGTCTATCTTGCCAGGGGGAATGCCCTGCGCTGAAAGACCGGATATCGCCGCATACCTTGCCCTGTTCCAGGACAGGTAGTCCTGAGTTGCAGCAACAGAGAACAAAGCCATGAACACGACCAGGATTGCTGCTGAACGGAAAGAGAAGAGCCTGTCATTCACGCCATTCACAGCTTTCATATCCTTCACGCCATTTGCACCTTTAACACCCTCCGCATCCTTCATGCCAAGAAGCAGAACAATGGCAGGAAAGAACAAAGGCAGAAGATAGCGGTCAAACACAGCCAAAACAGCCATGAGGAATAGTAGCTGGAAAAAGCCCACAAAGTAAACAAGGAACCTTGCATCAGCAAACTTAGATGAAGCCGAGCTGCCAAACCCTCCCATGCTGCCGGAAAGAGCTGACTTTGCCCTGATGGCAATAACAGCGCCTGAAACTATTGAGAGCACAGCAAGCATTCCAAGAATCGGCTGGGGAAAAACAGGATTCTTCAAGCCCTGAAGATAGACAGGGCCGAGACCAGTAACGTGGATGGTTGTGGGCAGATAGAAAAGAACCTTGCCATAGCCGACAAAAAGGAAAACAGCACTGAAGATGCCTGCAAAGACAAGCAGAAGGAACAGCTTCCTGTCAAAAGGCCGCAATGACAGGAAAAATTTGTCAAGCCGTGAAATAGCAATAAAGGTGAAAGGAAGCAGCAGCAAGCCAAGATAAGCAAAAATTGAGAAAAAGCGGAAAGGAATGAGGCGGAAAACCAGCTCCATAATATGGGAGACATCATACTGCGACATCAGGCTGCCGCTCTCAGTAACGCCATGAACAAAATAAAACCAGTACTCATAAGCCATGAAAGCAGCCAAAGGAACAAGAGCAACAACAGCAAAATGGGAGAAGGAAAACCTTCTGGCTTTCCTGTTAAGACACAAATACGCAACCACAGCAGCAGGAATGAAAAGCCCGTTCTGCCTTATCAGTATGGCGAATACTGAAAACAAAGAGCCGAGGAAAAGAAATACAGAGCTGTTATTCCTGTTAACCGCCTTTACATAGAAAAGCACGGAAAGGAGCATCATCGCCATGAAATGGATGTCAGAATGGAAGTTAAACGCCTTGCTGAAATACAGGGGGTTGAAAAGCAATGCAAAAGCGCCTAACATGGAAAGCTTTTCCCCAAACTTAAGCTCCTTAAGGGTCATGTAAGCTGCTGCTGCGCCCAAAAAAGCCATGAAGACTGATGAGAAGCGCAGGGCGGTGAATGAAAAGCCGAAAGGAAGCGAGAAAAGCACCCCTACAAAAGTCTGGAAAACAACGGTTGCGGAAATCCACCCGGAAATCCTGAAATCGCCATTAAGGAAATTAAGGACAGTCCTGCCATAGGCAAAGTCGTCGTCAAGCGGAAAATTGCCAACCGGATTAACGATTACTGCGGCAGCAGCAAAAACCGCCAGCAGCAAAAAGATGCTGTAACTCCCCTTCAAAGAATCTCCCATTGGCAAAAAACTAAAAGGAAATTATTTATATATGTTGCGGATTTCGGCAACCTGATGGAAAAGCAGAGAAAACAAAAAGTGACTGTGGTAATGCCTGCTTACAAGGCAGAAAAGACAGTGGAAGCGACGTACAGGGAAATGCCAAAAGGGCATGTTGACGAAACAATTCTTGTAGACGACTACGGCAAGGACAAAACAGCGGAAATAGCAAGGAAGCTCGGCATAATAACCATAGTGCACGAGCACAACAAAGGATACGGAGGAAACCAGAAAACGTGCTACAAGGAAGCACTGAGAAGGGGGGCTGACATAGTAGTCATGCTTCATCCTGACCACCAGTACGACTCAACAAAGCTGCCTGAACTGATAAAGCCTCTGCTTGAAGACAAAGCGGACGTAGTTTACGGCTCAAGGATGCTGTCAAAAAAGGGCGCAGATGAAGGAAAGATGCCTGCATACAAGCAGCTTGGCAACAGGATGCTTACCTTTTACTACAACCTGCTGCTTGGAACGCATTTCACAGATGCGGCAACAGGCTATATTGCATACAGCAGGAAAGTTCTGGAAACTGTGCCTTTTGAAAGAAATTCTGACGGATACACCTTTGACGAGGAAATGATAATACAGTGCGTGGCGCGCAAGCTACGGCTTATGGAAGTTCCAATACCAACGCGCTACGAACAGGAAAGCCACTCAATCAACTTCAGAAAAGCTGTCGCATACGGGGCAAGGCTGTTCTTCAAGGTGCTTGAATACAGGCTGCACAGATTAGGGCTGATAAGAAGCAGGCAGTTTGGAAAATAAGAATTCCTTTGCGATTCACTCATAATATAATTACTAACAGCAGGCTAACTACTGGAGCTCCGCCTTAACTCCTGAAATTCCCAGCAGGCTAACTACAACAGTTCCGACTTACCACAACAGCCCCATCTTACTTCCTGAAGCTACTGACGCCATCAACAACCTGCTTGACCTCGGAATCGGTCATGGAAGGGTAAAGGGGCAGAGTAACCATCTTCTTCCATTCCACGTCAGCAACAGGAACGCTGACCTTTATTTTGTTCCTGATGTAGAAATCCCTGTAGTAGGGCTGCAGATGAACAGGCATGAAATGAACAGAAGTTGCTATGCTCCTGTCAGCAAGGTGCTTAATTATCTTGTCCCGGTCTGAAGGGTCGTTGACGCGCAGAATGTAAAGCCAATAGGCATGCTTTACGTTTTTTGCCTCATAAGGAACAGAAAGCCAGCCAAGCCTGCTGAAAGCAGCGTTGTAGCGCTCAACAATTTTCCTCCTTGCCTCATTCAGCCTGTCAACCTTCTTCAATTGGGCAACGCCTATCGCAGCAGGGATATCATTCATGTGATACTTCCAGCCAAGCTCAGTCACCTCATAATACCATGAATACTTTGCAGAAACATAAGCCCTGTTCCACGTGTCCTTGTTAATGCCAACCCACCTAAGCCTGTAAAGCTTCTTCACAAGATCCTCATCATCTGTCGTAATCATGCCGCCCTCTCCAGTCGTCATGTTCTTCACAGCGTGGAAACTGAAGCACGCAGAATCAGCCAAAGAGCCAATTTTTTTCCCCTTGTACAACGCCCCTGTGGCGTTTGCTGCATCCTCAATAACTATCAGGTTTTTGTCTTCGGCAATATCATTAATCGCATCCATGTCGCACGGATGCCCGCCAAGATGAACCGGGATAATTGCCTTTGTGTTTTTCGTGATTTTGCGCTGCAAATCATCAGCATCCATGCATAATGTCTCCTTATCCACATCACAAAGAATCGGTTTTGCATTGCAGTAAACAGCAGCATGGGCAGTGCTGACAAAAGTAACCGCAGGAACAATAACCTCGCCAGAATCTATGCCGTGGGCAGCAACAGCAAGGTGAAGAGCGGCAGTGGCAGAATTAGTGCCAACAGCAAACTTAGTGCCAATGTACTTTGCAAACTGCTCCTCAAACTCCCTCGTCTTAGGCCCAAGACCAATCCAGTTGGAAGCAAAGACCTTTCTTATCTCGTCAAGCTCCTCCTTTCCAAGGTCAGGCTTGAAAACAGGAATCATAGCACAGCAAAAACAGGAAGAGGTTTAAAAAGGTTTTTCTTAACGGTCAGAATGGGTAAGATAATAATAATATATGATGTCATGACCGCGAGGCACGCTTGAGCGGTCGCTGTAAGAACGCATCACACTTCCAAGCATATCAACTGCCTTGGCAGGAAGACCGGGCTCTAACACAACAGCCGCAGCAGCCAAACCGGCTAATACAACCGCTGATAATGCCACAGCCTTAGAATCCAGACTAAGCATTACAATCACACCCGGTTCAGGCTTACAGTCACAGATTGTCCTGGCCGGTAATCTGCCGCCCTTAATTCCTTTTCCGGCCACTCGTCTCTAAAACCCACGTCCAAAGGCCTTTCTGGCTTGTAAGTAACACAGCTTACCACGCCAGGGAACGAAACAGGAAGTTGCCCATCAGTGGCTTCAACAGTTATTACAACGTTAGAACCGTCACCCATACCAGCTTCCCTTAAAAGCCCGTCAAGAGAACTGACAGGGATTGGAAACATATTACCGCCAACGTGGTCTGACAAGATAGCGTCATAAACCACAGCCGGAGTCTGAACTTCTGCAACTGACGGTGGCGTGTTGGTCATAGCAAAAGTGAGGGTGTTTTACTGGCTTTATAAATATTTTCACACATACTCCTTCAGCCGCTGCCTGTAGAACTCAACTGTCTGCTTCATGCCTTCCTGCAAAGAGGTTTTTGGCTGCCAGCCCAGCAATTTCCTTATCTTCGCATTGCTGACGACAAACCTGCCAATCTCAATGGCTTTCCTCTCAGGAGGCCAGGGCTTCCTCACTATTTCGCCCTTTCCGACAAGCTTCACTATCAGCTTTACAACGTCAATGAACCTCGTCTCTTTGCCAGAACCAAGCATAAAGATTTCTCCGCAGCCCTTTTCAGACTGAGCAGCGAGAAGCATGGCATCAGCAATGTCATCAACATAGACATAATCCCTTGTCTGGGAGCCGTCTCCGAAGACAAAAAGCGGCTCGCCTGACAGGGCGCGCTTCACAAACCAGTTCACAATAGCATAGTCGCCTGTCTTTACCTGTGCCCTTGGACCGTAAGCGTTGGCTATACGCATCGCAGTGGTTTTCAGGCCGTAAACGCCGTGGTAAAGCATATAATATTTTTCAGCAGCAAGCTTGTTGATGCCCTGAACATCAGCAGGGCTTTCAGGATGAAGCTCGTCAACAGGAGTTGTTTTAGGAGTGCCGATAACACCCCTGCTTGAAGCGTAAATTATTTTTGCACTGTCATTTGACTGCCTGCACGCCTCAAGAAGGTTAAGCGCGCCCCTGCAGTTAATATCCATGTCAAGCAAAGGGTCTGACATTGAAAGAGTATGGCTGACCTGAGCAGCACAGTCAATTATTATGTCCATGCCCTTGACGTGCTGCTTCAGCTTATTGAAGTCACGGACATCAGCCCTGACAAAGCTGATTTTGCCCCTTATCTCCCTTATGTTGGCAAAGTTCCAGCCATAAGGATTCAGGCACGCGTCATATATTGTGACTTTAGCGCCAAGAGAAACAGCTTTGTGCGCAACAGTGCTGCCGATAAACCCAAGGCCGCCAGTAACAAAGACGGACTTTCCGGAAAGACTGCTGAGGCTGTACATGACTTGCACAAAAGAATGGGAGCATATAAAAGCATTTCGCAAAGAGCCACGCAGATGGAAAAGGCTTAAATAAGGGCATCTGTGTAAGAAGCACATGGAATACCTCATGATTGAGCTAGGGCTGCTGGCGCTTTTCTTTTTACTGCAGAAACACTACAAGGTCACGGTATTCAAAACAGGAAAGCAGCTCATCCTCTTCTGGCTCATCGCGCTCGCCATAGGGATAACATGGGACTGGTATGGAATAACAAGTGGACACTGGATATACCCAGGCTCCGGAATCCTCGGAATATTCATTGGCGTAATACCGCTTGAAGACTTAATCTTCTTCTTTTCCGTGCCGTATGGAATACTGGTTATTTACCTGGTTCTGGAAAAGTCTTTCCCTTCCAAGAAAAGAACCAGAGAAAAACTTTAAATAAGGCACAGGTTTGCGGCGAGCATAGCGATCATGCAAAGGGGGATTACATGGGTGAAGAGGAAAGGCTAAGGGAAGAGATAAAGGCAAAGGTAAAAGAGCTCTATTCCAACAGGGCAAGGAACAAAGAAAAGTTTGTTCCTGGAAAGACACTCATAAGATACTGCAGCCCGATATTTGACGACGAGGAAGTCAATGCTGCTGTTGAGTCGCTTCTGGACGGGTGGCTCGGGGTAGGAAAGGCAGCTGCAAGGTTTGAAGAGGAATTCTCCAAATATATTGGGCTGAAGAAAACTGTTTTGACAAACTCCGGCTCATCAGCCAACCTGCTTGCTGTTTCTGCAGCAGCCAACAACGGCCTTGGAATAAAGGTGGAAAAAGGAGACGAGGCAATAACGCCTGCAATGACGTTCCCGACAACAATAAACCCCCTGCTGCAGAACGGTCTCAAGCCGGTGCTTGTGGATGCAGACATAGGAACATATGCAATAAACACAGAAGAAATGGA
>JACPIG010000096.1 GCA_016188205.1 Candidatus Woesearchaeota archaeon | reverse complement strand
CCTATGTGGCTGCTCCTTATCTCGCTTATCATTACTTTCTGGCTTTCAGGGAGGTTTGCAAGCCTCAGTTTTATTTTCGCTTCTTCCGGGAGGTCTATCTGCCTGAAGGCAAGCTCTGCTGCCTTGAGGGTGTCTTCAGGGCTGTTCAGAAGGTCTTCCGCAAGCCCGGGGTCAAACTTTGTCAGGTCATTGAAATCAACAGTAAGGGCAGCTCTCCCTTTGCTTGCAGCTTCCAGCAGCTTGGCTTTGTAGTGGTCTTCTATGAATTCCTGGAATTTCCTTATCTGCTCTTCTGCAGTTGCCATCATTAGCCTCTTGCCAGGTTGCGCGCTTTAGTCGCTGGCGATGCAAGCGTCCACCCACCAATATCACTTCTTTATCTTTTTCAGGTTGTCTATGAGCTTGTCAAGCGCCTTGTTCACTTCTGCCTCGCTTTTCGTTCCTGTGCAGACTATTTTTCCGTTGCTGAACAGAAGGAAGGTGGCTTTTATTTCAGGGTCCACAAGCTTGTACACAAGCCCCGGGAACTGCTCAGGCTCGTATTCTGTGTTTCGCAGCTTCATTGCGAGAGTGTTTAGGTTCAGGTCCATGCCCACTGTTCCGGAAGCTACTATGTTTTGTATCTTTATTTCCGGCTTTATCGTTATTTTAATTCCAATCTTTTCCAGGCTCTTTATTATCTTCCTTATTGATTCCTCAACCTTGTCCATTGACCTTGCGCCTGTGCACACGACTTTTCCGCTGCTGAATATGAGCGCCGATGTCTTTGGCTCCTTTATCCTTATTACAAGCCCCGGGAACTGCTCAGGGTTGTATTCTGTGTTTGACAGGGTTGCAGCCATCTTTTCCAGAGGCACGTCATGCTGCAGTGAAGTGCTTACAACTATGTTTACGACACTTATGTCTCTCTTAGCCATTCTAACACCCCCCAAAATCGTATAATGGCAAGCGCCTGCCACAGATAAAGGCGCTTTTAAAGCCTTTTTAAAGGGTTTAAAAACCCCTTATTTATAAATACTCCTGTAATTTAACCAATATTTCCCCTCACATATGCCCCCTTCGTTTCCTGTGGAAACCGTGTTTTCCAGTCTAAGCTGCTTAATGGCAATCTTTTTAAACTGCAGCAGCAAATTAATCTGTCATGCCAAAAAGGGGACAGATAACCATGTTTATTATAGCTGGGCTTCTCCTGCTTCTCATGTTCGGTTTCCTCATAGTTTCTCTTCAGGGCAAGGAGCCATTGCGCCCAAGCCAGTCTGTTTCTGACGCCGCTGTGAAGAGCTACGTAAACACGTGCATAGACAAGCAGGTGAAGGACGGCATTAACTATTTCGGGCTGGGCGAGTTCTCTCAGGCGCAGATTGCCGATTATCTTAACAGGAATCTTGCTGATTGTGCTGACTTCTCGGTTTTCAGGAAGCAGGGCATAGGCGTTTCTACCAAGCCTGTCAGCTCCAAAGTTTCCATATATGACAGGGCAGTCCAGGTCAAGGTAAAATTTCCTATAGTGCTTCAGGATTCAGGCACAAGGTATTCGTTTGAGGAATTTGATTATTCATTGAGCAGGGTTGCGCCTGTTGGAGAAAAAGCCAGTTTCTCTGCTGCTACTGGAGCCGCGGTTTCAATAACAGGGGATGCTGTGGCTTCGGACGACATAGTAAAGGTTTCCACTGACAAGGATGCAGAGCTGAAGGTGCCCAAGGGAACGACTTATGCAGGCTCTGGAGAGCTAAAGCTTGAGGACAGGAAGTTTGAGTCCAATTCAAACGAGATTGTTGTTGGCAACGTGGCTTACAGCATCAAGGACGTCTCTTTTGACCCGTTCGCGCTACTTACCATAAAATATGAGGAAAACGATGTGCCTAAGGGCTACAGTCCTGAGCTTTTATCTCTTGCAAGGCTTGACGAGAAGAACGACATCTGGGTTTCTGTTGAAAGCAGCATTGACAGCAAAACACAAAAAGTCACAGGCAAGGTAAAGGATCCTGGATTTTACGCTGTGCTGCTCAACTGCAAGCCCGCAAACCAGGTCATGCAGGTCGTGTTTACTGACTGGCTTTACAGGGAGCAGGTTTACAGCACTGACAAAGCCGCCACAATAATAAATCCGCCTTGGGACGAATCCTCAAAGCAGCCAAACATCTTTGCCCTTGACAAGCATCTGCAGCTCAAGCTGAGCGGCGGTTCTGGCTGGAATGACGCAAACGCAAGGAAGCAGATAGGAACAACAAACGGCAAGGCAGTCATTAAGGATTGGGACAAGGATGACCAGTCAACGGATCAAGCCCGCTGCGAAGGAGGCTGTATTGATGAAAATAAATGTGATGATTTATGTCATCAGAAAGCCATAGGCGAATATTCGTCAAGGAAATGGATTGTTGGTAATCCTGCAGAATATCTGAGCATGAATAAGGACGGGATAAAGGATGGAAGCAATCCGAGCTGTAAAACAAAGACCTGTAACTGCGACGAAAATGGGGATAACTGCCAGAGCTGCACTGATTATTGCAACCCAATAATAGTCGCAACTCCCAACAACTACGGCTACGAGTCTGTTGACTTGGTTGGCGGCAAGGGCGCGTTTGATTACAAGCTGGCTGAGAAGGGCAACAGCTGCGTTTCCCCGGAGGATGCGATAAAGATTGACTTCAGGCCTGTTGAATCAGGAGGCATCTGCAATGATGAGTGCAAGGCGAAGCTTAACAGCGAGGAGGTTAATGTTGATGACAAGCCCATAAAAAAAGCCGCATTAAAGTCAGGCACAAACAAGCTTGAGCTTGACATAATCAACAAGAAGGACGCAGCATCTTATGCGAGGGGTCATATAGACATAATTACAGGCACAGGCGCCTACAAGAAGTGCGAGGTCGGGAAGGAACTGACTTCAAACTGCATCTGCGGCACAACCAACGTCAATGTCCTGGAAGACAAAAAGAAGGATGAGGGCGATTATGGCGAGTGGGAAATAACTGTTAAGGAAAAGAAGGTGTGCTGTGAGGACGGCTCTGTTGGTGACACGGCAGCAACGTGTGCAAAGAGCCCCTGCCCGACTGACAAGGACAAGGTTGTTCTGGAAGCCAAGCATACAGGCTGCACTTGCGGCGGTTCTGCTTATGATTACAACCGTGACGGCCCCGGCTACTGCTGCTCAACTCAGACTTGTGAAGGCGCAAAGTGCACTCCTGGCCAGGGCTTTGCTTCTGGCAAAAAGCCTGAGAATGACTTGAATATGCATGAGTACAAGCTGGAGCTCAAGGCAGGCACTTACTCAATTTATATGGACGGCAAGCTTCTTGGCAGCAAGCAGTCAAATGAGAGGCCTAAGCTTGTTGACTTCGGCAACCCGCTGAGACCGACTTCTGCTGTTGGCACGTGGACTTACATGAAGGTTGACTCGATTAAAGTAACAGATGCTCAGGGCAAGGACTTCTTTGCTGAGGAGTTCAATGGCAACTCTCTTGACAGCGCAAAGTGGATTGTTGATGCCGGCGAAGGCACAGTTGCATTGTCAGGCGGCTTCATGGAGCTCAAGTCAGGAGCAACAAACAAGTTCCCCTATGTGAAGAGTTCCGGGACAGCAAAGGTTTTCCCTGAGTCAGGCGACTTCGTTATGCTGCTAAAACTGCAGTACACTCAGGTTACTGGCCACGGCACTTACTTCGGCGCGCTGCCAGGAGTCCTTAGCATCGGGCAGGATGACAGCGCTCCAGGAGGCGACAAGTATGGATTATACCGCCTGCGCGTTATTCTTGCCGGCGACATGGTTTATTTCTGCGGCAGTGTTGGCGGCTGTGGCACAAAGACGTGCGACCCGGTTTCCCAGCCCAGCCAGCCTGGCTCGGTTGTTCTTGGCAACGTGGCTCCTGCCAAGTGCGACAAGCCAAACAAGTTTGGCGCGCACACTATGCTTAACGAGTTTGAGGTTTCAGAATACGGCAAGCAGCTTGACAAGGTAAGGGAGCTTACAGGCGACTGCGGCTTGGTAACCAACCTTGTCCAGAATGTTGGCTTTGGCGCTGATGTTGACAAGTGGGCTTTGTTTGTTCAGGAAGCAAATAAGCGCAACCTTATTCCTGTTCTCAGGCTTCAGGGAAGGACTGCCGGAGGCAACTGGGAGAAGCCTGACGCTGCAAACAATTATGCTGATGTTGCGCAGAAATATGCGGAATTCATAGCGGCTGTTGAGCAGAAGTCAGGGCTTAAAATAAATTACGTTCAGGTATGGAACGAGCCGAATCTCGCAGGAGAGTGGGGCGGCGCGTCAAATCCAGGAGAATACGCCCAGTTCCTCCTCGCTGTTGGAAAAGCCATAAGAGAATATGACATGAAGGATGGGAATAAGGAAACAAACATCATGAACGGTGGTTTGGCTGTAACTGGTGATACTTCAGGCGGCAACTACCAGACAGAGGCTTTCATAAACACGATGTTTACAAGGGTTCCCGAGCTTAAGGACTACATTGATGTCTGGAGTTCTCACCCTTACCCGCCTGAGCAGAGCAAGTACAAGGATGAAAGGCTGCTGCTTTTGAATCACGGTGCAAACATCCCTGTGATGATTACAGAAACATCCTGGGGCAGGTGCGCTGATGCAGAGTGCAAGTCAACAACTTCTCTTGCTTCACCTTCCCAGTTTGTTGACCTGTACAGGAATATCTGGATTCCTGACAGCAACGTCATAGGCATTACTCCGTTTGAATTCACTTCAAGGGATTCAAGGTGGATGCAGTTCAATCTCGTATCGCCTGACAACCTCGCCGAAGGCGAATATTACATTGCACTCAAGGCTTACAGGGAGTCTGTGAACCCTTCCCCTAAGAAGTAACCCGTTCTGCCGGTCTTCCGCCAAGCGGGAACGAGCTGTTTCCCATCATCATTATTCTTTCCAAAGAACGCAAAATGTCGGGTTCAGTAACGCCTGCCGTTTCATTGCGTTCTATTTTTGCCGAAAGCATTCCTACATCCCCTTTAAGAAGAACACGCAGGCCTTTACCTCCCAGAATATAGTCGTAGTTTCCAGGGTGAGAATATAGGCGTCCGGCTCCTGCTTCAGATAAAGCCCTGCCAAGTTCCTGGCCAATAAACATCAAATGCGGAACTCTTCCTTGCCCGTCATTGATCGGGTAATTATAATCGCTCATCACACAGGCTTTGTTGCTTTCCATATATAATCTTTTTCAAAAGGCAAGCTTTTTATAAAATTGCGGCTTTGCCTTTCTTTCATGATAGACACTTTTGTTCTCAGGAATGAGAGGATTGAAAGGCTTGATCACGTGGAGTTTGCCAGGTCTTCCGAGGCAGGGGCTTTTGGCAAGGCGACTGTGTGGATAAGGTGCGTAAGCCCGGATTCTGACGAGATATCCGCAATTTCAGAAATAACCAAGATACCTGTTGATGAGTTCAGGGAGTCGGTAGAGGAGGATGAGAGGAGCAAGGTAAGCGTTAACAGGCACCTGGAGATTGTTTTCAGGGCGCCCGCAGTAGAGGACGGGGAAATCATAACGCTGCCGATTTACATTTATGCTGTCGGCAGCACAATAGTCACTATTGAGAGGAAGAAGTGCAAGGTGCTTGCAGACCTTTCTGCAGCGCTTTTGGAGAATAAGCGGCGCTTTTTGTTCAAAAAGATGTCGGGATATTTTGTTTTCTACGTTCTTGACAAAATCAATGATGAGTTCCTGCATTTCATTGACAAGATTTCTGTGAAGCTGGATTTTTTCAAGGACAGGGGTGCGTGGACCAAGGAAAACATAGAGAGCATATACGATTCAAGCGTTGCGCTTAGCTATTTCAACCAGGCGCTTATAGCCAATATAGAGGTTCTTAACGAGCTCAGGAAGAGCTATTACAAGCTTTTCGCGGACGAGGACAGGAGGCATTTCACGGAGCTGTACAACGATGCATTGCAGATTCTTGACACTGAGAAGGTTCAGAGGGAAGTGATGACGAACCTGTTCAACATGCAGTCCATAATAACCGCCAACCGCCTTAACCAGTTTATGAAGGCAGTTGCGTTTTTTGCCCTTATAATAACCATCCCAACCCTTATAACGAACATTTACGGCATGAACCTCGCATACATTCCTTTAAGCGGCAACAGATACGCATTTTTCATCCTTCTGGGCTTCATGGCTGCCATCTCGCTCATGCTTTATTATTTCTACCGCAGGACGAGTGTTAAATAAAAATGAAACCCGTAGTTGTCACGAGCAACAGGAACAAGGCAGCTGAGTTCAGGGCAGTCCTTGGCAGCCTTGTTGACATTGCGTTCATTGAGTATCCTGAGCTTAAGGCAGACGACCCCTGCGAAATCTCAAAGACAGCTGCAAAGGCTCTTTCAGAGCGCCTGAAAAGGGTGGTTGTTGTTGAGGACTCGGGGCTATTCATTGGCGCCCTCATGGGATTTCCAGGAACATCGTCAAAATACATCACCAGCAGGATAGGCAACCGCGGCATTCTGAAGCTGATGGCTGGCCATTGGGTACTGCGCTCCGGGCAAAGCTCCAATCTGCTTTTTGGGTGTTGAAGAGGGAAAAATAGCATTGAAGGAAAAAGGGAAAAACGGCTGGGGCAACGACTTCATATTCATCCCGAAAGGGAAGAGCAGGACTTATGCTGAATTGAAGACGCCCGGAGAATCAGGAAAGTTCAGGATAATCGCTATAGAAAAGCTGAAAGACTTCTTATCCTCCGGAAATGACTGAAAGTATCCTGACTTCGTCCTTGTCTCCAAGCTCGTCATCCGCAGTCACAAGCTCGTTGTTCTTTGCAACAAGCACTGTTTCAGGGTTTATCTTCAGTTCTGACAGGAGCTCTGCCACTTTCCCGCTGAAGTTTAGCTCCTCTTTCCTGTTCCCGCGCTCTATGTGGATGAGCATTGATTAAGAGAATTGATAGCCGTTTATAAAACTTGTTCGCAATTATTGATGATTAATTAGTGGTGACAAACGCAAGGTTTAAATACTTGCCATTATTGCCCTAAAATTGAAGAGTGAACAAAATGGTTGACATGGTTGCTATGAGGGAGAGAGTGCATGCTTACGTTAGAAGCACTTTTCCTGCTGAAGTAGCACGTTTAGAAGAGCTGAGAAGAGAGGTTACAAGAAGACCTTTGACAGAGGGAGAAGCAAGAATTCTTGCAGGCATGCGCTATGGCGACCGACCTGTTTTTAGCCTTGAAAGTCTTTTCTCAGATGAATACTCCGGCATAAAAGGGTTGCGCCCCATGACAGCAAACGAAGTTTCCAGGCTGCGCAGCATCAGAAACGACGACGGCTCACCAAAATACGATATTGGCGCCTTGATTAATCCGGAAGGAACTTACATGCCGCTGACACCAGAGCAGGCAGAAGAACTTTATGATGCCGCAAGTGTGCCTAAATTCAGGCCTGCGTCTCAAAGAGAAGCCAATGTTTTATATTGTGACATACATTCTTGGTCTATTAGGCGATAAGTGTTTTTCAGCGCAAAGCTTATTTCAGCGTGCATCAAATCTTTATATGCAGCTCCCTCATATGCTTCTCATCTATGTCTGAAGGCGAACTGTCCATCGGGTTTTCTGCTGCCTTTGTCTTTGGGAAGGCGATTACTTCGCGTATGTCGTTGAAGCCCTGCATCAGAGCAACGAGCCTGTCAAGCCCGAGCCCCATTCCTCCGTGAACAGGAGCGCCGTACTTATATGCTTCAAGCAAAAACCCGAATCTCCTCTCTGCCTTTTCCTTGGTCATTCCCACAACTCCAAACACCTTTTCCTGCAGCTCAGGGTTGTTTATCCTTATCGCGCCAGAGCCCAGCTCTGTTCCGTTAAGGACTGCATCATAAAGCTCTGCATGAACTTTCTCAGGGCTTTTCTCAAGAAGCGCAATGTGCTCTTTTTTTGGCATGCTGAATGGGTTGTGGCTGAAGTCCCATTTCTGCTCGTCCTCCTTCCACTCAAACATGGGGAAGTCAACAACCCAGCAGAACCTGAACTCTTTCTCATTTATCATTCCAAGCTCTTTTCCGAGCTTGTCCCTGAGCCTGGAAAGGACT
>JACPIG010000098.1 GCA_016188205.1 Candidatus Woesearchaeota archaeon | reverse complement strand
CGTGGCTGGCTTTGAGGAGCATAAGGAACAGGCAGTTGAGGAGCTGGCTTACGATGATTGGCATATTCATAGGCGTTGCTGCTGTTGTCGCGCTTATAAGCCTTGGGCAGGGGCTTCAGGAGGCAGTCTCTGCGCAGTTCGCAACTATAGGCATAGACAAGGTTATTATTCAGGGCAAAAGCGCGGGTTTTGGCCCGCCGGGCTCTTTCTCTGCAGGGAAAGTGACTGATGATGACGTGAAGCTTGTAAAGCATGTTGCCGGCGTAGAAATGGCTGCCGGGCGGCTGATAAAGACTGCGACCATAGAGTTCAATGATGAGCAGCAGGCAAGGGCTGTTGTGAGCCTTCCTAACGACGAAAAGGAAGCCGGGCTCGTAAGCTCTGCGAACAACTACAAAATAAAGGAAGGCAGGATGCTGAAGAGTTCGGACAAGGACAGGGTGGTTGTTGGCTACAACTACGCTTATGGTAAGCTGTTTGCCAAGCCCGTTGTTGTTGGCAACAAGTTGCTGATAAACGGAAAAAAGTTTGAGGTTGTCGGAATACTGGGCAAGCTCGGAGACCCGTTCAGGGATGCTGGTGTGCTTATGAACCATGACTCAATGGAAGAGCTTTTTTCAGCAAACGGAGAGCTGAACGTTATAGTTGCTCAGGTGAAGAAGGGGCAGGACCCGGACAGGGTTTCTGATGGCATAGAGAAGGCGATGAGGAAAAACAGGGGACAGAAGGAGGGCAAGGAGGATTTTGAAATACAAACGCCTCAGCAGCTGCTGGCGACATTCACAACAATACTGGGCATAGTTCAGGCAGTAGTCATAGGCATAGCTGCCATCAGCATACTTGTTGGCGCCATCGGCATTATGAACACCATGTACACTTCTGTTATTGAGCGCACAAGGGAGATAGGCATAATGAAGGCGACAGGCGCGAGGAACGAGCACATTCTCGCACTTTTCATCATGGAGTCAGGCATGCTCGGGCTTGCAGGCGGCGCAATCGGGGTTGCAATAGGTGTTGGCATAGGAAAAGCTGTTGAGCTGGCTGCGCAGCAGGCTTTGGGCTCGCCCCTTCTTCAGGCATCATTCCCCATTTACCTGATTCTTGGCAGCCTCATCTTCTCATTCGCCATAGGCGCAGCTTCAGGGGCTTTGCCGGCAATGCAGGCAGCGAGGCTGAAGCCTGTTGACGCGCTGAGGTATGAGTGAGATAAGCTTTCCTCCCAAACCATTCATTCTTTTCCAGCAGATTTATTAAGCACGGCTATTCAGCATTTTACATGACAGAAAAATACTATTTGGATACCGCGATATGGTTGGATTTCTTTGAAAATAGAAACGAGCCAAACATGCCAAAAGGGGATTGGGCACATAAACTATTGAACAAAATCATAAAAAATAATGGCAGAGTAATTTATTCAGATATTGTGCTGCTGGAAATAGGAATAACAGGCTACCAACCTTATGAAATAGAAAAATTATTTGAGAAAATTAAGCCGATACTTATATTTGCAGAATCAACAGAAAAACAGGCGGGAAAAGCAAAAGACTTGTCATCAAAAAGAAGCATTCCAAAAGGCGATGCTCTGCATGCCATTCTTGCGAGGGATAATAAAGCAATGTTAGTAACGCTGGACAAGCACTTTAAGAGATTGACAGACATTATTAAGCCAAAAATGCCCCAGGACCTTATTTAATGCTGAGCTTCTTTTCAAGGATTTCAAAGGCTTTGTCGCGGGCGGCGTGCAATTGGGCGTCGCTTGTTTTTCTTTTTGAGCTGCCTTTCAGCATGGACAAAGCTTTCAAAACCTGTTCCTTTTCAAGCTCAGAAAGCTTCTCCCGTATTGCGTCTCTGATAAATTCCGTGCGGGTGCTGTACCTGTTATCTTCCAGCTTCCGGTCTATTTCCTCCAAAAGCCCGTCTTCCATCTTAACGGTTATGGCCTGCATGGTATTACTTAGTATATACGAAGTAATATATAAATTTTCGCTTTTTGGCGGAAACCGCCTTTGATTGGGTGGCTTAACAGCTAAGCTATGCGCCAGACTTGCCTATGATAATGAGTCTATGCTGCCGCACAACTCAGGCAGCCAGCCCCTGCGCCACTGTTATTATTATGAATGCGGAAGTCATCATGACGAGGGAATGCTTTAATCCGCTTGTCAAATCCCCTTCTGCAAGCTTGCCAAGAACAACGCCTGCGAAGAAGCCCTGTATCATGGACATCATCAGGAAGATTCCATAAAGGCTTATGAGCCATGCGCCCATTGATGCTATGAGCGCTCCTGGGGATGAGAAGTCTATCGCCACCTTTTTGATTATCTGCGGCGCAGCGCCTGCGAGCCCTGTTCCTCCTGCCCCTCCGCCGAAGTTTGACATGTAAGGTATGAGAAGGTTCTGTATGATTATCATTACGCCGAGGAACACGAAGAATATGACGTAGCTCTGCATTATCTGCGCGTGCAGGCTTGCCTTCCTTTCCTCTCTTATCTTCTTTATCTGCAGCAGGCTTCCTGTTATTGATGATAGAACGTCCTCTATGTTGCCGCCTGCCTGCTCTGCCTGTATAACAGTTGCTATTGCCCTCTTTATTACTGCGTTGTTTGTTTCCTTGCCGAAGTTCGTGAATGCCTTCCTGAACGGTATTGCCCATTCTATCTGGTTTGCGAGCTTCTTTACGTAAGGGTTCAATGAGCCATAATCTGTTTCCGCGACGTGCACGACTGCTGAGGCAGCAGGCATGCCTGACTTTATCGCACCGGTAAGGTTTCTCACAAACTCAGGGAACCTTGCCTCAAGCTCCTTCTGCTTCTTGCTTTCTTTGAATATGTCTGCCCAGTAAGGCAGCCATGCGACTGTGACGACTATAGATAAAAGGGGCACAAAGAGTATCCTGCCGAGAAAGAGGTAGAAGTCTGCCATCAGCAGCAAAAGCGCCATGATGAGCGCTGCCCTGTGCCTTGCCTCAAATTTCAGAATCATTTTCCCCATACTGCCTTGGCATCAGGGGTTTAAAAAATTTACGCCAATAAATTATTTAAAGCCGTGTTTTATGAGTTCAGTTATGCATGGCTTGTTTTCAAAAGCGAACTTGAGGTCTGCGCTGCTGCACTACCTTTCAGGCTTGTCTCTTTACGGGCTTGCTGTGGCTTTTTATCACTGGAACAGGTACTATGCAGGCTTCCTTGACCCTTCTGTGAAGGGCATTCTGCTTTACGCATTCATTGCCTACGCAGCCATTATGCCGTTTGTGTTCCTGTTTCCAGGAAGCAGGAACATCGAAGGTCACAAGCCCGCAATTGTTTTCAGGGTTCTGTGGAGGACGAGTGCTGATTTCCTGCGCTACCTTGAGAGGTTCACAAAGGAGCCCGGGTATAGAATGCGCGGCGTGTCCGCTTCTGAAAGGACTGCTCTGCTGTTTATGGTTGTGAAACTTTTCTTCCTGCCGCTAATGCTTAACTTCATGGTGTCTCATCTGAGGGCGTTTATCGGCTTTATTCCTCAGCTGCCTGGCTTGAGGCTGAGCATTGACTCGCTGTCTTCAGCGGGTTATGCGGTTGCGCTGGCAACGATTTTCCTCATAGACACTGCTTTCTTCAGCTTCGGCTACCTTTTTGAGGCAGGCTTCCTCAGGAACAAAGTGAGAAGCGTTGAGCCGACTTTTCTGGGCTGGTCTGTTGCGCTTTTATGCTACCCGCCGTTCAACAGCCTGCTTGAGAAATACGCTGCGTGGTGGCCTTCTGACTATGCCCAGTTCCCGACTATGGAAGTGACCTTCGCGGCGAGGCTTGCGGTTGTGGCTTTTATGCTTGTCTATGTTTGGGCTACGGTTTCACTCGGCACAAAGTGCAGCAACCTTACAAACAGGGGAATCGTCACAACCGGCGCCTACAGGCTTGTGAGGCACCCTGCATACGTGTCAAAGAACCTTGCGTGGTGGGTAACCCTTCTGCCGATAATGAGCCTGCCGGTGTTCGCTTCAATGTCTGTGTGGACGTTTGTTTACTTCCTCAGGGCAGTCACAGAAGAAAGGCACCTTATTGCAGACCCTGACTACCAGTCATACTGCCGCCAGACAAGGTACAGGTTTGTGCCTTTTGTTTATTAGGGCTACACCTCCGGCTGGTTTACCTGCAGGAACAGAAGGAATGCTATGTTGAGTACCGGGATTGCTGCGTAGGCTCCCAATGCCATGACCGTGTCCACGCTCATGCCGCCTATTGTTCCGCCCAGTAAGTTAACAAGCGCAAGTGCCGCCACGAAGAACAAAGGAGCTGCTATGAGCAGCCCTGTGTATATGTCCGAGTATGTGCTTATGCTTTCGTTGTATCGCTGCCTTTCAAGCTGGTAAGTGGTTGTTGCCTCGTCTGCCTTCTGCCTCAGGTAGCTTTCCAGATCGCCGCCTGTTTCTATCGTGCTTACCATGCCTTCAAGGAATTCCTTGAATGAAGGGCTTGGGGTTGTTGACGCGACAGAGCGCATCGCTGTGAGCAGGTCGTATCCGAAGATGTTTATGAAGTCAACTATCTTTTTTATCTCAACAGCAACTTCGCCGTATTCTGCTGTTCCTGATATGAGCTCAAACATTGTTGCTGGCGGAACTCCTGATGTTGCCACAGATGCCATGTGGTTTATTGCGAATGGGAGGTTTGTGGTTGTGCTTCTTCTTCTTTCCTTTATCCTGATGAACGGATACGAGTAGAATATGGTTGCGCACAGAAGACCTGCCACAAGCCCGAATATTATGCTTCTGAGGAATATCTGGTATAGCGGGTAGTTGAGTATGAAGAACAGGGCGAGCATTGAAAAAGCCGTCAGTATGCTGAGAGCTATTGTTGACAGTATCATTATGTTTACGTATGTGTTTGACAGAATCCTTATGTTTGCTGCGCGCAGGGCGTTGTAGAGGTAGCCGAAGAACGTGGGGAAGTTGTCAACAAGGAACAGGCTTATCCTCCTGACTGTGACGTTTGCTATCATGCCTACTGATGAGCCCTTGTACACCTCTGGCTTTTCTGCTTCAAGTATCTTCTTGACCCTTTTTGCTTCGCGCGCGAGCAGCGTTGTCTCAAATCCTGTGAGCCGCTCCTCCGCGTACAGCTTTGCCCTCATTTCGCGCAGCTTCTTTATGTGCGCGGGGATTGACGTCTGCTCTGAAAGGACTCGTTCCTGCTTCTTGCTGAACCTTCCGAGCAGCTCTTTCCTGATTGCCTCTTTGAGCAGCCTGAGCCCTGAGAACCAGCCCACAACTACGCCATCTCCTTCTGCCTTCTTCTTTGCTTCCCGCTTTTCCTGCCTTTCCATCTCCACTATTTCTTCCACGAAGATGGTTCTTTTCTTTGGATGCAGGGCTGATGCTATGGCTGCGTTTATCTTTGAGATTATGGCCTGAATTGAGGGCAAACGCCTGGAAGGCATGGGCAGGACGGGCTTTATCTTTTCGGGCTTTGGCTTTGCCTTTATCATCGCAGTTGCATGTGGCTTTTTCAGCCTGATGGCTGCAAGCTTCCTGAGCAGTCCTGCTGTTGCCGCTATTACCCGCCTTATTATTAGCAGAATGAAAAGCAGCAGTTTTTGGGGCAGGGCGAGTATTCGGATTATTTGCGATGCAGGAATTCTTGCTTCAAACCTGTGTGGGGCTTTCTTTGAAGCGTACTGCGCAGAGTACTGCTTTACTGGCGCAGCCCTTATGGGCACAGGCTCTGGCTCGGCGTTCTCTGCGCGAACTCTTTGCCTTGCTGCGCGCCTTTCTTCCTGCATTCGCATCCTTTCCTTCAGCGCAGCTATCTGCCTGTCAGCCTCTGTCTGCCTCTGCAGCTTCAGGGAGCGTGCGGCAGGCCTTTCCTCAAGCTTTTTCAGCTCTGTTTCCAGGTCAAAGACCTTCCTGCGCCTGAAAGGGGCAACTGATAAAAGAACTGCCTTTATTTTATCCATCAGGCCTGTGCGGGCTTTGGCTGTTTTTGCCTTGGCAGGCTGCGCTTCGGGCTCCGGCTTTGATATGCTGAGGTCTTCGTACGACTCGTCCTTGTGGACAAGGTAGAATGCCTGTGTGAGGAGATATTCAATTCTTTTGAGCAGCCCGTATATGTATGCGTTGTAGTAGCGCAGCCATTCCTCTTCTGTCTTGTCCCTGAGAAGCTCTTTCAGCTTTTGCTGGTAGGCGAGGTAGCCGTATCTTCCTTTCTGGTATGCGCTGTAAAGCCTTTTTGCAGATGTGAGAAGCTCTTCCTTGTAGCTTTCGTACACCTGCAGCTCCCTGATGAGCTCTGCTGCTTCCTGTACGAATTGCTTTGCGTCGGACATTTTCAGGGTTGTTTAAAGTGTTTCGCGTAAATTGCCATGTGACACAAAATGCTGCATGTTCCACCACAGGAACCTTGACAGATTTGCCTGTTGACTATCGCCTGCGAGCATTTTAACCATGTTTTCCTTTAGCTTGTTAAAAGCCCTTTTTCGGGATTCTTCCACACTGTTGCCTTTAAGCAAAGAAGTTATGAATAAATTGGAGTGCTCTAAAAACAGTTTAGCGGTTTCATCTGCTAACGGCTTGCTCAATCTGTTCGGGTCGTAAAAGAATATGAAGTCGTCATCATAGCCGGTATAGCTTATTGCCCCGTTTTCAATGCTTTTTATTCCCAAGACTTTGGCTGATTTGCATGAAATGGCATACACTATTTTTGACTTTAACAGCCAGCCGTTTTTATCCGCGGTTATCAAGGGCTCGTTTTTGTGTCCTGTGACTGTATCTTCGCTGCCATGGCCGTTAAATACGCACAAGCAGGCCGGCAGCCTTTTAAGTCTGCTTTCAACTTCTTCTCTTACTGCCTTTTCGCGATGCAGGTCTATCACCTTGAACCCCTTGACTTGCGCCAAGGAAAGGGTCTCTTCGCACCATTTTGACAAATAATGTGTGGTGTCGTCATGCTCTGGTCTCGTCGTCAAGTATGCTGAGTTCATAGTATGCCCTCTTTTAGTGCGCGCAGGAATGTCATTTCAACTTCTATGATTTTCTTTCCTATGTCATCGCCTTTTTTGACGTGCGTTATAAGTTCGTCTTTGCTGAAGTCTCCATAGGAACCGATTGAAATATTCTTATCAGGCGGCAGGGACTCCAACCTGAATATTACAAGCTTCCTCACATCTTCAGTTATATCGCTTGCGCCTGTCATATTATCTTTAGCTCGGCCAATTTCTCCAGCAGCTTCGCACCTCTTTCTGTGTTGCTAAAAACCTCTACATATACGGCATTCCATGTCATCGGTTCATCATCCATTACCAGTATTGCCTCTTTCCTTATGCTTAACGGCAGGTTTGCATACGCTTTTAAAAAATCGTCTCTAAGCGCCATGGTTTAGGTTATTATGATATTGATTTACCTATTTATTTTTTCAGGATTGCCTACACCCTCGCCCTTGTCTTTTCCTCTATTCTCCTGATTCCTTTTTTTGCATCTATTATCAGCGAGAGTATGTTTTCCCTGATTATCTTCATCTCTGCCTTTGCAGCCTCAAGCTCCGGCTCTGTCAGCGGGTGCCTGTTTGCAAGCTCCTCGTAGACGCCCATCATTGAGGCGAGCTTGCTTACACTTTCTTCAACGTGAGCGAGCATTTAGCACCTTTATTGCGGCTTTCTGCCTTGACTGTCCTGGCTGCCTTGCCTGGATTCTCTGTATAGGCGCAGCGGTTTTTGCCGCTTCCTGCGGCTTCGCTTTTCCTGCAGGCTGTTGTGCCTGCCCTGTTGCGGCGGGCTGTTGCGTTTGCACTGCCGCCGGTGGCTGTTGCGTCGCTGCCTTTGCAGCGAGCTTCTCCGTGACTTCCTCAGGTCTTATTGTTGCCTGGCCTGTTATGCCGAACCTCTTCATCACAGTTTCCGTGTCTTTGTAATACTGGTTTATTATGCTTGTGACTTCCTCGTGGCTGAGTATGCTCTGCTCCTGCATCTTTCCCAGTATCTCTGCCCTTATGACAAGCTCCCTTTCCAGATCCTTTATTGGTATGCCTGTTTTTTTGCTTATCAGCTGCAAAAGGTATGAGTTGCTGTGGTATATGAGCTTGTCTTCTATGGGGTTCCATTCAAACAGCGTGTGCGTGTCTGCTTCTCCAAGCTGCTGCTTGACTTCTATGACTTCCTTGAGATCCTTCACCCTTCTGGTGTTTCTTCTCTGGTCCTTTATGTGGACGACGCTGCACACTATGTCAAGGGAATCAACGAGGGATGCGGGCAAATTTATCGGAGGCGTTACCAGCCTTCTTATGACCGTTTCCACTGATGCTGCGTGGAACGTGCTGAGCGAAGGGTGGCCTGAGTTGTGCAGGATAAAGCCCTGGCAGCTAAGGAAGTTTTCAGGGCCTGGAACTGACAGGTCATAAACAGGAACAGGGCTTTCAAGTTCAATCTGCTCAATCTTTTCTATTCTGT
>JACPIG010000092.1 GCA_016188205.1 Candidatus Woesearchaeota archaeon | reverse complement strand
TTCAAGCCATGAGTCAAACCACCTGCTTCCTGCCCATTCAGGCACCCACCTTACCCTTTCGTTCTCGTTCTGCATGTCATCCCTTAGCTTCTCAACTGAGAGGAACCACTGGTCTGTTGCCCTGTAAATCACAGCTGTTTCGCATCTCCAGCAGTGTGCGTATTCGTGACTTACTTGCATTTCTGCTGCAAGAAGCCCCTTCTGCCTCAAGTCATTCACAAAGCGCTCGTCATCCTTCTTTGCGTAAAGCCCCTCGTACGCTCCTTCTGTAAACTTTCCTGTTTCGTCAAGGGTGTTGTAAGCTGAAAGCCCGTTTCTTCTGCCAACTTCAAAGTCCTCAGGCCCGCATCCGGGCGCTGTATGGACAAGCCCTGTTCCTGCGCTCAAATCAACGTATTCAACGCTCATAACAACCGTGTATGCGTTCTCGCTTTGGTGATGCCTGCGCTCTGGCATCTCTTCGTAGAAAGGTGTAAAATATTTCATTCCTTCAAGCTCCTCGCCCCTGAATTCCTCTTTTGCTTCATACGTGTAGCCGCATATGTCTGTTATCACGCTTTTTGCAAGCTGCTTTGCCAGTATCCAGTCCTCTCCAAGCTCCCTGATGTGCGCCTTGATGTAGTCAAACTCAGGATGCGCCATCACGGCAAGGTTGAATGGAAGCGTCCATGGCGTTGTTGTCCATACAAGCAGGTAAGTCTTTTCCAGCCCCTCAACAGGGAGCTTGACAAACACGGATTTGTCGTTTACGTTCTTGTACACAAGCTCGTGCTTTGCAAGAGCCGTAGCGCAGCGCGGGCACCATGTCATGCTCTTCTTGCCTTCATACAGGTATCCGTTCCTGTCTGCCTCTGAAAGAGCCCACCACGCGCCTTCTATGTATTCGTTCGTTATAGACATGTACGGCTTTTCCCAGTCCATCCACACGCCCATCCTTGTGAAGTCCTTTATCATGGGGTGCATCTCATCTATGGCGAATTTCTCGCACTCCTCTATGAATTTCCTGACGCCCAGATTTTCCATTATCTCCTTCTTGTTCTTTATGCCCAGCTTCTTCTCAACCGCAACCTCTATCGGCAAGCCGTGCATGTCAAAGCCCGGCTGGCTCCAAGCATCAAATCCTTTCATCCGCTTATACCTGAGCACCATGTCCTTTAATGACTTGTTCCATGCGTGCCCTATGTGTATCGCCCCTGTTGTGTAAGGCGGCCCGTCTATGAAGTAGAACTTCCTCTTGCCATGGTTCTTCTTTACGGCTTTCTCATAAATCCTGTTCTTGCCCCAGAACTCAAGTATCTCGGTCTCTATGGCTTTAGGGTCATAAGTGGTTGCCATGCTTGCGTGAGAACAAAAAGGTGTTTAAAAAGTTTTGCCAAGCGTGGCACGGATTGAAGGTTTGCTTCCGCCTATCTCAAAAGCTCAACATTTTCCATGCCTTCAAACTGCCTGTCACCTGTAACAAAAATCATGCCGTTTTCTTTTGCAAAGAGGTATCCTATGGCATCTGCTGTTGAGAAGTCCTTTTTCCGGTTGGCAAACCGAAACCTGTTGGCTTTTTTAATCACGGCATTGGAAATCGGAACTACGTTTGCTGAATATTTTCCCATCACTGAATCAGCTATTTCTTCTGTCAAATCCCTGAGGAAGGTGTAATGAAGCTCTATGAGGTTCAGCTGTGTAAACACAAAACCGGT
The DNA here is from genome assembly GCA_016188205.1 of Candidatus Woesearchaeota archaeon. Classification (GTDB taxonomy): domain Archaea; phylum Nanobdellota; class Nanobdellia; order Woesearchaeales; family UBA10216; genus JACPIG01. The sequence goes on along the minus strand of JACPIG010000092.1, from coordinate 8,054 downwards.
AGCTATATGATTTTTGTATGCGGGGTTTCCTTTTATTATTTCTACAACCGCATAAGTATCAAAAAAATACGCCATGCCCGTCAGCCCTTTCTGTCAATGCCCCACAGCTCCCGGTCTGTTTCGCGCAGCATCTCATCCGTAGATTTCCTGAGCTTGCCCTTTAGCATGCCAAACGTCTCTTTTAATACGTTTGTCTTTTTTATCAGCACAAGCTCCACTTCTTCGCCTGGCTTCAGGTTTTCGCTCTGCACAGAATCCTTTGGGATAACTATGCCTAATGAGTTCCCCCACTTCTTTGTCCTTGCCTTTACAGCCATCATAGTGAGTTATACAAATATAACTGATATATAAAGGTTGTGAAATCAAAAATTGAGATGCATATTTTCAGCCTCTACTTGGCTTCTCCGCCCATGGAGTTATATGCTGCCGCCATTTCCGGCGTGAACCTGCCTGGGTATAACTCTTCAAGCTTTTCATAAGCCAGCTCGCCAGGAGTTACATGGCTGCCATTCACAAAAACCGCAAGCACTCTCTGGGGAGATTCGCCGTCAGAAGCAAGCACCCATGTTCTGGCGCCGTTTAATGCCTGCTCCAGCGTCCCGGAACCTTTTGTGCCTTCCCATAATATAAGGTTCCCGACTAATGGCAACTGGTCTGCCCTGTATACTGCAAGCCTTGTGCAGGAATGTGCATGTGCTAAATCTGCCAGCGTCATGCGACTAAGTTCTGTGATGCCATCAGCCATTTCCAACCGTCTCTACTTAAGCACCGCCTTGCACTCCATGCATATGTGCGCGTTGTGCTCTTCGCTGAAAGCGGTGTTTACCTCATAGCTCAGTACAGTCTTGCATTTGGGGCAGCGTGGCTCCAAGTAGTCAAGTGACTCAAAAAAGTTCTCCATTGGCGTTAAAGTGTAAATAGGCGTTGTCTGTATATAAAGTTTTACCTATATTTCTATTTCGCCGCAAGGCTCCTTATTACTGTTGTTGCGCCCCAGTATAGAAGCGGAAGGGCTATTGCAAGCCCTATCCAGTTCCAGATGTCCTTCACATCTATGAAGATGAAGTCCCTTATGCTCATGTTCGCCCCCAAACCAGCGCTTATATGCGCATCAGCATATATAAATCTGTGCTGCAACTATGCAGTGGGAAAGAAAAATATATATAATCCGTAGGCACTACCGTCATAAAAAAGAAGTGCTGAATGAAAATGAAGCGTAACTTGGCGCCCGGTGAAGCAAGGCGCATATTGTCCAGGGTTCCTGCAAATGTAAGCTTCTGGCTATGCACCAATGAGCAGCTTGCGCGGCTTGAAGCCCTCGGCAGCGCCCTGCAAAGGGTAAGTGATGATGTTTTCCGCTACCATGTTAACCGTGACAAGAACGACTTTGAGGCATGGATAAGGGACGTAATCAGTGACAGGGAGCTGGCAAGGGAGATTTCCAGGATAAAGACAAAGGACACGCTTATCAGGAAGATTTCTGAGAGGGTTGAGGAGCTGAAGGAAATAGTGGATAATGCTAAGGCGGCAAGGAAAGCCAATGCAAGGCTGCGCAGCAGAAAGAGGGCTAAGAGGACAGTTTCAGGAAGGAAAAAGGGGCGAAGAAAAGCGGCGAAGAAAAGTAAAAGAAGGGCTGCAGGAAAAGCTGTGAGGAAACAGAAAAGAATGTTTGCTGCGGCAGGGAAGCGTGGAAGGAAAGCTAAGAGATCAATGCCGATAAGGCGCAGAAAGCGCTGATTCAAACAGCGGTTATCTGATTAAAGCAGAAGGGCTCATGTAGCGTAGCCAAGAGATTGCCCTTCCGGACCCGTCACTGTGGCCTGAATAGCTTAAACCATGTTGAGTGAGAACTCCAATAACACGTTCTCTAAGTTCTTCCTGGTCATCACATCCATAATCCTGCGGCTCATATCCGAAGCCCACAGGGCCGTAAGGCGAATGTTTCACTCCAATTGATACCCTAAGGCAAGCCCCGCTTAATGTCTTGAATTCCAGCAGTCCCTGCTGCCCAGGCTCTCTGCCACCTAATCCCAATTTGCAGAGTCGTACTGCTTCCTGAACCTGTTGGCCAAGGTCCCGTGACAATGCGTCCGCATTCATGCATGCATGGTATGTACACGGATATAAATAAGTTTTCCGATACCTTTAAATAAAACCGCAGTTTGCCTCGTGTTGGATTCTCATGACAAAGCGCATCGGTTCTTCCAGGAGAAAGACAAGGGATTACATGACTCAGCCCGCATCTGCAAGGGGCAAGTTTCCTCTGCATGGGCTTACTCAGAAGTTTGCAGCAGGCGATTGTGTTGTGCTTAGTGCAGAGCCTTCTGTGCATAAGGGGCTTTATTTCAGGCGCTTCCACGGGAAAACCGCTAAAGTCATGGCTAAAAGGGGAAGATGCTATGAAGTGTCGGTGGTTGACGGCAGAAAGGAAAAGACGCTCATAGTAAACCCTGTTCACATGGTGAGGGTGTAAGAATGCAGCCTGAAATCCTGTCAGAGACTCCCATAACGATGGCTGAGCTTAAGGCAGGTCTTGAAGCTGTAAAGAAGCGTGACAAGGTGCCCAGCTTCAGGGTGATAAGGACTGAGGAATACCTGTCGTCCTTCGAAACGCTCAGGCCGGATGAAGCTGGAAAGCTGTTTGACAAGCTCATGAAGCTGAATATTCCAAGGTTAAGGGAGGTTCACATATGCAAGCTGATTGACCTTCTCCCTGCCGATGCCAATGATGTAAAGCTCATTCTTCAGGGCTACACCATCACTGTGAGCAATGACAATATTAAAAAGATAGTTGATACCGTCAGGGAATTTGTGAAATAGCTATAAGAAACCTTTATATAAGCGGCTTGTTTTCTTTGGCTTCATGGAACGGGGCATTCATGAAGAAATAGCGATAGTGCTGGACTTTCTGCCGCACGGCTATCCTTTTGACACAAGACCAAGCCACATAAAGACCCCGATAGTGCAGGCTATGGGCAAGCAGCACTTTGTTCTGCTTGAGCTTGTGCCGAAGAAGGACATAGGGCTGCAGCCTCATGATGAGGTTTACATAGGCGAGGCTAAAAGGGAGCACATTCACCACATAAACGGCAGGCTGTCTCCGTCAAGGCTGACGCCTACTGCAAGGGCTGAGCTTGAGTTTACAGTGAAGGAAATCCTGAAGAAAGACGAGGCAAGGTTTGTTGAGTTCTTCAACAAGGCGCAGCCGTTAAGCACGAGGATGCACTCAATAGAGCTTATTCCGGGCATGGGAAAGAAGAGGATGTGGGAAATCCTTCAGGAGCGCGACACAAAGCCATTTGAGAGCTTTGACGACCTGAAGAAGAGGGTTAAGCTCATTCCTGACCCTGCAAACGCTGTTGCCAAAAGGATACTGATGGAGATATACGGCGGAGAGAAGCACAGCCTTTTTGCCGGATAGTTCAGAAGTCAAGCAGCTTCAGCCCTTCTATCTTCTCAAAGTCTTTCCTGTTCAGTGTTGCGAGTTCGCAATTATTAGACATTGCTGTCGCTGCTATGAACAGGTCTCTTATCTCCACGCTTACTCCTCTGCTTTTAAGCTTTTTTGCCACTTCACTTGCCGTTCTTGCTGCCGCAGCATCAAAATCCAATATCTGAACTCCGCTGACAAAATAATTCACAGGCTCAATATTTGTTTTCCGGAGAAGCAGTTCAAAGACAGTAACTGATGCTATATAGGGGCTGCGCTGCACATTGGCTAATCGCGTGAGTATTGCTTTGCTTCGCCTTAAAAGTTCAATAACTACGCTCGTGTCTACGCAGACTCCTCTTCCAGCTGCTCCTGCAGTTTCTTGTCCCATTCTGCCCACATTTTTTTTACTTCAGGCATAAGCTTATCGTATTCTGTATCGCCTTTAAGTATTCCCCCGAACCTATCTACAAGCTCTTTCACTGTTTTGGCTTTCCCTTTCCCTATCGATTCCAGTATCACGTCGCTAAAGCTCTGAGCACCGGTCTTCCTTTTCTTTAGCTCGGAATACGCTTCGTTTGAAACCATTATCGTCCTTGCCATAGGTATTCATATGAATATACATATATATAAGCTTTGCGGTTTCAATCCTTTGCACATTATAAGCTCACTTTTCAAACCTGCACAACCCAGCAAAACCCCACCAGAAGCCGCCAGCACCATCACAACTCATGGTGCCTAAAAACTCGCGCCAGCAGCCGGCTGGAAAATTTATTTACTGCAAAGCACACATCAGAAAAAATCCGATGCAACACACCTATTGCAGGCAACGACTTAATAGCTATAAGATACAAGGGTTAATTAAAACTTTTAGTAATAATATAGAAATAAAACATTTAAGTAATTATCAAAAGATTTATTAGAAAGCTTCCTGGCAGGAATCAGCTGGTCGCGTTCTCACCGACGTCAATCTGGTCCAGCGGGCTCTTCACCTTTTTCAGCTCTTCTGTTGACACTTTCGTGTATATCTGCGTCGTCTGAAGGTTTGAATGCCCAAGAAGTTCCTGTATCCTTCTCAGGTCTGTGCCCGAATCAAGAAGATGTGTTGCAAAGCTGTGCCTTAGTGTGTGAGGGCTTACCTTCTTGCTTATTCCAGCCCTTCTGGCAGCTGTCTTGACTATCTTCTGGACGTTCCGGGCTGAGAGCTGCCTGCCTTCCTTGTTTGTGAACAGGCAGTCTTCAGGCTCCTTTTTTGAGAGGTATTGCTCAATGTCTTCTATCAGGTGTTCTGCGAGTATTATTGGCCTGTCTTTGCCTCCTTTCCCATGCCTTACCCATCCTATCTTTTCCTTTATTTCCATGTCCTTGGCTTTCATGTTGAGGCATTCTGAAAGCCTCAGCCCTGAAGAGTAGAGCATCTCGAGTATCAGCCTGCTCTTTTTTGTCTGGGCGGATTCTATGAGCTTCTTAACCTCTTCTTTTGTAAGCACAGCCGGCAGCTTTCTCTCAGTTCTCGGCGGCTTGAAGCTTACTATGCCTTTCTTGAGGATGTCGTCGTAATGGAATTTCAGCGCTGCCTTGATAAGCGCTGTTGAGCTCGGTGCAGCTTTCCTGTCAGCCATCATATATGCCAGGTAGCCCTTTACATCGTCTTCAGTAACCTGCTCAGGAGGCTTATTGCAGTGCGCCAGCAGCTTCTGGTTGTAGAAAAGGTAAGCCTTTATGGTCCTTGGGCTGAAGTTCCTTAACTTCAACTCCGTCTCCAGCTGCTGCAAAGTCATGCCGTCTTCTTATGCGAACCAGTCGTATATAAATTTTCACTTTTGCAAAAGATTTAAATATGAATCTTTCTTCATTGCCTTTATATGGGAGCTGACCAGATTGTATGGTGTGCGGTTGTAGAATTGGGGGCGGGACAGTATGAGGTAGTGCCTGTGCCGCCAATGAATTTGCTGGACATTCATATGGATGCACCAACATTAGATGATGAAATCAGGAGTCATCCGCATATTCTTGTTGAGGGCACACCGTATGTCGGCAGCGAGCAGCTGAGAAGCGGCATAAAAGGGGTTGTAGAAGGTGCCTGTAGAGAAGCAGCCGTGCATAAGGATTGGCAGCCTCCAAGGCTGGAAACATTAGCTGAAAGGTTTATACCGCTTAGTTATGTGGCAAGAGCCTCAGTTACTCGCCCACGACTCCCACAGGGAAGAAGCTGAAATGCAAGGGCGTATAATGTATATTATACGAATCCCGTATATGAAAACAAAAAGAAAAAATAAAGCCGCAGGTAAAAAGCGGCTTATTTCATAAGGCCTGATACCCTTGCCAGCGCCTTCAGGGCAACTGCTAATGCTCCTGCAGACACCAGTGAAACCAGGTTGTCGCCTACTGCCTTTACAACGTCAAGCTGCGGCGAAAGTTCGCTCAAAGCGCTTAAAGTCGCAACTCCTATCCACAGACCCAAGGCAAACACTACAAACTGGTGGGCTTCTTTATCTGGCACTGCCATATAGCCGCCCACTGCGCCCAGAACCAGCAACAGAACGCCTGTGTAAGGCAACCCAGGTACAAAGACAGCGACCAACGCAATCAGTGCGCCCAGCCACAAAGCCCAGTTTCCCAATTGGTTATTACTATTCGCCATTATTCAGCACCTCTTTTTTTCATATCTTCATTACATATCAGCCGGCATTCAGCGCTACAAATGCCAAACAGCACGGCTTGCAACCAGTTCCTCTGCTTCACAGTATTTAAACTTTCTTATATACGCTTTTAAATGGTTCGCTTAAAGAAGGGGCGGGTGCTGCCAGGAGTTTGGCTGCTTAAGTTCTACGTGGCTTTAGCCTGCCTTCTGCAACATTTGTGTTCCATGTCATGCTTTCAAGGTCGCAGCTGAACGATGCAGGCAGAGGCTGATAAGGATAAAGATAGGGCACTTCATACTTGACAACTACAACTCTTGCCGCAGGATGCTGGGGCTGCAGTTCCTGAACTAATCGTCCTATTGTTCGTCTGCCATATGAACAATGTCGGTCTCGGGCAACAACAAACTGTCCAGAATCATACTCAGTCAATTCCGGGTGTTGCTGCCGATGCACAGCCCAACTTTGAATGATCACATCAAGATCGTTGCGCGACAAAGGCGGTAAATGGTGCCCCATAGAAGCAAAGGGCTTGCCATCTTTTTCGGTGTATAATAAAACAGCAAGGCAACCGGTCAACCCTTTTGTGATAAGTACGCCTTCCGAGGCTGTTGCAATTGCTCCCTCCGGATATGCCTCTGCATATGGATAAGGCATATCTGAAGGCGGCATATACGACGGAAATAGTGGCACGCAGGGCGTTATAGGCGCGTTCATAGGTGTTATTGCATCCATTGCAGCAGTCTCCTTCATAACCAGAACAGATTCAGCATTAGCCAAAAGATTCAGCATTAGCCAAACGCCCGCTCTTTTAAAGTTTATGCGTCAGAATCTTATCCGCGAATCCATTTCCAGCTTTGCAAGCCGCTTTTCCATCTCCATGATGCGCTGGCGGGTCTCACGATTATACTCATTAAGGAACAATACCCATTCGTTCATGCTCTGCCTGAAGTGTGCAAGTTCAAGCTCAAGCTGCTCTATAGTTTTCCCATTTTCGTACTGAGCCATCTTACCCCCAATAAGCTTAATTTAGTTACTCTTAAGTGAGAGATTATATAAATATTATTGTAGCAGAAACTATAATAAAAGTTTTAAGTATTAATGAAAAGCTATACTATACACCGCGCTCCTTTGTGCCGCACAAACGGAGTTCAAACTACTGAAAAGTTTTAAGCAAAAAATAAAACATATAAGCATAAGGCATTATGATGCGCGGAGCCTGCCAAAAGCTCCCTGCAGCGGTTCACAGCGCATAAAGCAGGCATAAACAAGGCATAACCCTTAAGGCAGTTCAACAAGAAAAGTGAGGGGTAAAAGAGGGGCTTGAGGTTTTCAAAGTTCTATAAAGAGCTCCAATGAGCCGGGCAAAGAGAAGCCGGAAAAAGAACACATGACTTAGGCACCATGAATTATGCAGACAAGATGGCAAAACAATGCCCAGCAAAAACAAAAGTGAGAGCTAAAAGAGAAATGTTCGCTTAATTACCCAACATAGCTCAGCGCTTTCTTGTCCATTTGCTCAGTCACTGCTTTGCTCTGCTGCATTATTGTCTTGAGCTTTTCCTCAAACTTCTCTGCCATTGCCAGCAGGGGGTGGAAGTCAACTTCAAGGTCCAGATAGCTGTCAAGCACTTCTATTATCTTTGCCGCTGCCTTGCTGTCAGGCAGGTTTGTGTGCGTTTCCGCAAAGATGCAGCTCACAGGCGCTGTTGCCTTTATCATGAGTGCTGAGCTGACGCCCATTATTATGCCTTCTCCGAGCTGCTCAAGCCCGAGCTTTTTGAAGTCCTTTTCCTTTTCAGGCGCGGTGGTGTAGTAAAATGCCCTTGACTGGTCTGTTGCGGATGTTGAGCCCACGCCTTCCAGGCTTATTATCTCCTTTGCCTTCAGCTGCTTGGCTATGTCAAGTATGACGTCAGCGAATTTCCATTCAGCGCCCTGGGGTGCGGTTATTGCGTGGAATACGATTAGGTTGTATTTCT
>JACPIG010000097.1 GCA_016188205.1 Candidatus Woesearchaeota archaeon | reverse complement strand
TAACGCCGCGGAAACGGGCGGGATTGACTGGGGCACGGAGTTTTATACTGTTCCTTTGGGGCTTGAGAACATTTTCGGCTACGACACGGACTGGCAGCAGGAATATGTTAATTTTTATCTGTATGCAGTATCAGCTGCTGATGTCCCGAAGTTATGGGGAATCCTGAATGTGAAGTATATTACTTCAGGGACTTTAATTGACACTTCAAACGAGAGGCTTAGCAATCTTGCGTTAGTGGGGAAGTTTGACAACTGCAGCATTTGTTTTCCTGAAGAGCCTGCAATCCAGAAGGCGTGGGGTCCTTACCTTTATGAGAATAAGAGGGTTTTGCCAAGGGCGTTCCTTGCCAATTATTCAATGCTTGTAATAGCCCATCCTGATATTAAATTAAGCGTTATCAAGACGCTTATGACAAGGGATGATTTTGATCCTGGGAAAGCGGTGATTGTGTTCGGGCAGGAAGGCAAGGTGTCGGTTTCCGATTACAGGCTTGAAGACCTGAAGAATTATAATAAGGTTGTCCTTGCCGGTGGGAGAGGGGATGGCAGCGGCATGCAGATGCTGAAGTCGTACATTGATGGCGGCGGCGTTCTGATGCCCAACCTGCCGGAAGGGGAAACAGCTTTTACCTTGGCTCATTTGGAAAAGCTGTTCGCTGATATTGGCGGAAGCTACGAGCCAATAAGCGATTCAGGCATTGTTGAAGTCAATTTTGGGAAGAAGGAAGTCATTCTTCCTTCAGGCTCAAAGGGCAGGTTTCTTGTCCTTAGTGAGCGCTACAGCTGGTTCACCGGCTGGACAGCGAAGGCATTCAAAAAAGTGGCTGGCGTAGAAAGCAGGGAAGTAAGGGAACTTGAGCTTTTCCGCGCAAACGGGGCTGTAACTGCGGTTTATATTGATGATGACTATGAAAAGATTGTTTTTGAGTACAGGCCTAAGTCGTTTGTTGTTGGCTCTGTCATCACTGTAGTCTCTATTTTCACCTTGTTAGGGTATTTTGCCTACTTGATTTTTGTTGCTAGGTCCGGAAGGAAGCCTGCGGCTGCCTGATTCGCCTGATTCTTGGGCTTATGGCTTTTGCTGCTGCAGCGTATGTAAATGAACCGATAAGCCCTGCAATGAGGTCGTTTATAGTGTCAGAGATTCCGCCTACATTGTGCGTGCCTGCAAATACGTCGGTGTAGTATTCCTGCGCTTCAAGAGCCACGTGCACTATTGTTGCCATCCCTATTGCAAGAAGCAGAAACTCTTTGCCTGTGAAATTTATTCTTCCTGATGCTTTCCGTGCAGAGAATATAAGTAGCAAGACTGCCGCAAGCGCCCCTGTGCCGTGGAAATGGGCGAGCAGGTCAAATCCGTTGACTGTGTCGTAAAGGTTGAATGAGTTTCCTGCCATGTCAAGGGCGAATATTGACAGGTAAAGGATGTCTGTTCCAAAAGGGTATTCCGCTTTTGCCTTTGCCTTTCTTCCATTGGCTTTGTTCCTTATCCACCACAGCGCCGGGAAAAGCATGCTTAGCCCGCCAACGATTATCAGGTTTCGTATAGGTATTGCCTTTCCTGCAAACCTTGGGTCGTTGGGAAGAAGAATTGCTTCTATGAGGAAGTAGGCTATCGCAAGCCTTAATGCAATGTTCAACACAGCACTGCCAAGGTGCTTAATTCTTTGATTCATAGGAACTTGTACAGTCCATTGAAGCTATGGGAGCCTTCATCTTCTTGACTTGGCTATCAGGTCTGCTACTAATCCGAGAAGCCCTATCTGCAGCCCTGCAAGCACCAGCAGGACTGGGAGTTGTGCTATGTTGCTTATGGTTACAAGCTGATATATGCCGTATCCTATGCCTGCGAGTATAAGCAGTATTGCAGGTGTCAGGAAGAATTTGAGCGGCTCAAAATAGGTGAGTATCCTCACTATTAGTGTAACAAACCCTATGAAGTCCTTTACCGGGCTTATTGTTGACTTGCCCTGCCTTTTGCTGTATTCTATTGGCACGTATTTGACTGTATGGCTGTTTGTGAGGCATGCAAGGGTTATTGTTATCGTGAATGAGAACCCTGAAGGGTATAAATGCATGAACTGCATGGCAACTTCTTTCCTGAATACCCTGAAGCCTGAGTTCAGGTCAGGTATCTTTTTGCCTGTGAGTATGTTTGCCAGCAGCCCTATTATAGCCTTTGCCGGCTTTCTCATGTTTGGCACGTTTTTGCCTGTCCTTGCCCCGACAACCATGTCGTATTGTCCGGTATATTTCAGAAGTTCAGGTATGCTTTCCACCGGGTATGTTCCGTCAGCGTCTGTTATTAGGACAAATTCCCCTTTCGCGTTTCTGAGCCCTGTCTTCAGGGCAGCCCCGTAGCCGAGGTTGTAGGGGTGTGATGCAATCCTTATGCCTGCTGCCTGCCTCAGTATCTTTTCGCTGTTGTCTGTGCTTCCGTCATTTACGGCAATTATTTCGTATTGCTGCTTTTGCCTGTTCATGGCTTTCTTCACTCTTTCAATCGTTGAAGCCACTGCCTTCTCTTCGTTGTATACGGGTATTATGACGCTTATCATTTTGCCTGTTGTTGTCTTTGCTGGTTGTACCAAGCCACCAGATTTTTTATCCCTGCCTCAATTTTCGTCCTTGGGCTGAATCCGAGCAGCCTCTTTGCCTTTGTTATGTCTGCACAGGTTACTGGCAGGTCTCCTGGCTGCATTGGCATTTCTTTTATTCTTGCTTTTTTTCCAAGCTCTTTCTCTATCAGCCCTATCAGGTATTGCAGCTCTACCGTGTTTGAGTTGCCAAGGTTTATTATTTCATAGCCGAGTTCCCTGTCAAGAGCTGCTGTAACGCCTTGCACTATGTCGGCGACATACGTGTAATCTCTTTTTGTCCTTCCGTCGCCAGAAACATCTATCTCCTTTCCTTCGCTTATAAGCTTTGTGAATTTGTAGGGCGCCATGTCAGGCCTTCCCCTCTCTCCGTAAACGGTAAAAAACCTCAGGCATGATATGTCCATCCTGTAAAGCGAGTTGTAGCTGTGGCATAGGAGCTCTCCTGCCTTTTTTGTCGCGCCGTAAGGGCTTATTGGCCTGTCTGTCCGGTCGTCCTCGGAAAAAGGCACTTTCTTGTTTGCCCCGTAGACAGATGAGCTTGATGCGAAAACAATCTTCCTTATCCCGTGCTTCCTGCAAAGCTCCAGAATGTGCAGTGTCCCTTTTACATTCACTTCCTCATACAGGAGCGGTTCTTTCAGTGATGGCCTTACTCCAACCCTTGCAGCGAGGTGGATTACTGCTTCCGGCTTTGCCTTGCCGAATATGTCTTCCATCTGCTTCAGGTTCAGTATGTCTTCCCTGTATAGAGTGAAATTCCTGTTTTGCTGTGCCTGCTTTATGTTTCTCTTCTTCATCTCAGGCTCGTAGTAGTCGTTGAAGTTGTCCACGCAGCTTACTTTATCCCCGCGCTCAAGCAGCTTGTCTGCTACATGGCTTCCTATGAACCCCGCTCCGCCTGTTACGAGAACATTCATTTTGCTTTTCCTTTCCCTTGCCCTTTCAGCAGTTTTACTGCTTCCTCTGCAAGCCGCTGCACGTTTCCCGGCTCTGCAAGCGCGCCGCTCTTTATTACTTCCCTGTGGCTCCCAACATCAAAAGCTATTGCCTTTTTGCCGCATGCCTGCGCCTCAACTGCGGGAATGTCAAACCCTTCCCACAGGCTTGCAGTCACATAAAGGTCGCATGCGCCGTAATAGTGAGGCAGCTCTTCATCCGGCACGTAGCCGGCAAACACCACGCCTTGCAGTTTCTCTGCAGCTCTTTTTAATTCTTTTGAATAGCTGCCGAATGTGTGCTTCCCGACTATCACGAGTTTGGTATCAGGCAGCTCTTTTTTTATTGTCCCGAAAGCCTTTAGCAATAAATGAAGCCCTTTGTGCGGGCTTATCCTGCCAACATAAAGCAGCATCCTGCCTTTTATCCCGTGTTTTTTTCTTACAGCAGCCGCAGCTTTTCTGTCATAATTTCTGCCGAATCTTTTTGCGTCTATCTTTACGTATTCAACTTTGCTGTCCATTCCTGTTTCCTTTTTGAGCTGCCTTCTCAGGTAGTCGCTTATGGAGTATGCATCGTCCGCATTTTTTATGGTGGCGTTCGTAAAGTGGCTGAACAGCCGCAGGTATTGCCTTTCAAGGAAGCCAAAGAGCTTTGCATCTGCTATGCCTGCATTATAGTAAGCATACTTTTTCCCGTAATTTTTCTTTGCCTTCGCTGCGATTATGTTCATTGGGTAGAAGAAGCTGATGACTGAATCATAGTCTTTCATAGCAGCCGCGTATTTGTTCACCTTTGCAATGTCCAGGAAGAACAGAAGCCTGTAAATCCTTTCAAGAAAAGCGTTTTTCGGCATCCCCATTACTACAAGCCCTGCTGTTTTGGGCTTCATGTCTGCTGCCAGCGCAAACACAGTTACCTTATGCCCTTTCCCGGAAAGCTCCTCTGCCTTCTGCTCAACCAGCCGGTCTATTCCGCTGAACCTTGAAAACGTGGGAGTCAATAATGCTATCCTCATGGAAGAAGGTTATTTAAGCTACTATTTAAGTTTATTCAGGCAGATATGTTTTTCCTGTGATGCGGAATTCCAGATTTCTGAATCCCGGCTCCGCAGCCGATTTTTCTGGAGGCAGTTCTTCTCTGCGGCATTCTGCATAGCCTTGACGGATGAGTGTTCCAAGGTGTGCAAAGACTTCTCCAGGATGGATGTCTCTTGCAATGTCTCCCGGGTTTTTCCCTTTTGCATGCCTTAAGATGAGCATAATGTCATAGGGCTTACCCCACTCGGAGCGGCTGCTCAGTCTAACTTCAATCATGGCCCTATAGACATCATTCTCTGATACTTGTAGCATTATTCTGACGGTAAGAAGCCCGAAAATATAAATTTTACCTGTTTTTTCTGTTTCTCAGCTTCCCTGTGTTTCCTGCCTTGAAAATCCTCGCTTCTCTTCGCATCTCAACAATGTCAAACACCTTGACGTATGGCACAAGCGGCAGGACAAGCAGTATGAACAGCAGCCCTATCAGGAACCTTGTGAAGAAGTCTGTCTGGAGCTGCACAACCCCGAAGGCGTGCAGGAACAGGAAAAGCAGCAGCAGCGCGACTAAAAAGAAATACAGCATCAGCCTTATTTTGTTGCCTCTTTTCCCCGGCATGCAGGTGAATCCGAATCACAGCTATTTAAAACTTTCTTCTCAGGCAACTGGAGTTAGTCTGTTTGCTAGGAATGTAGTGGTGACATATTCTCTGAGGAACCTTGGTCCGTGGACGGCTGCGGCATCCAGGCACCTTTGCAGGTATGCAGGGTTTGGCTTGACGTCACTC
>JACPIG010000091.1 GCA_016188205.1 Candidatus Woesearchaeota archaeon | reverse complement strand
CGTTTCCCATTGCGCACACCCTAATCAGTCTACTAACAGCAGATATTTCACGTCGTATTTTCTTTTCAGCTCCCTGTATGCCTTCCTTGTTATAAACATGGAAAATATGCCTACAATATCCGCTTTTGCCTGCCCGCAGATGCTTGTGAGCGCGTCAAAGGTAGTTCCTCCTCGTATCACGTCGTCAACTATCAGCACGCTCTCGTTTCTTTTAAGCAGGTTTTTTGGGAGGTAGAAAGGGCTTGAAAGCGGCTTTGCAGGCGTGCTTTTTGACACGTAGTGGTCTGACAAGGCAAGCTCCTGCGTTTTCTTGGCATATATGCAGCTGCAATTGAGCCGGCTTGCCATCTCTGTCGCCAGCGGTATGCCATCAACTGCTGCTGTGAAGACCTTGTCTATTTTTCTTCCCTTGAGCATCCGGGCAGCCTTGTGCGCGATTATGCTCAGGAAGAATGGCTTGGACAAAATGTCTGAGGTAACTATGAACCTGCTGCCTTTTATGTGAGCTGCCTGTATGAGCCTGTCAAAGTAGTTCCTGCTGAAGTAATCAATTATCTTCTCTGCCCTTTCTGGCTTTGGCAGCACAGAGCCGTTTATATAGCGGTTAAGAACTCCAGCAGGCATCCCTGTCTCCCTTGAAAGCTGCCTGAACGTCTTCTGCTGCTTCATGCTCTTGAGGCAGCTGACTGAGAGGGTCTTTGCCTTGGCTTCCTCAAGGGCGTTCATGCAGGGCGCTAATCAAAACATATATAAAAGGTTTGGCGTTTCTCTGCTTAGGTGGTTTTGTGGATTCACTGATTGTAGCCGGTCCTTCTGGCGTTGCTGTGCGCCCTGATGAACAAAGCATAGATCTGCTTGTAAAGGAAGTCAATAGAAGGCAACTGGATTTTTTGGTAAGGTATATGGTGGATCATGCTAATGTTCCAAATAGAAATGTGCCGTGGATAGAAGTCATCGCATATGTGCCACATAATGCAAAAGAACGTTTTCTAGAGAAACTTGGCTGGTTACACGCATCAAGGCAGGTCAGGGTTTATCCAAGAATGGCTGGCATGAACTCTGATGGTGTGAGGAAATTGTTCGAGTCATGTTATGGGCACTGTATTTTGCTATTCAGCGAGCCCTACCAAGGAAAAATAGAAGTTCTTGATTAGCAAAATAAGCAGACACCAAACCTAATCAAAACATATATAAAAGGTTTGGTTTTCCTGCTTTCCGGGTGTATCTATGGCTTTTATTGCTCACACGATAAGTGCAGAAACTGATATTGCTGCAATCAATTTTTTGGCTGTCAGTGGCCTTACAAAGAGCCAGCTGGAAACTATTGTTGACCGTGCCAATATAGAAACAAAAGGCATTCATTCACTGCCTTTGGTGGCTCAGCGGTATGTTCCCATAAGCCCGTATGAAGCTCTTATGGAATGTGTTAACAAGCTGAGGGTGGAAAGGCTGGTTGATATGTGCGTGGATGGCTGTGCTGATGAAGCTTTAAAGTTATGGGCAAAATTTTTAGATGGTTATAATTTCTATCTTGGAATAAAAGTAGCCAGTGACTATGTCAGATTGGGAAGGCGGGTTGATTTCACTGTTCAGGGTCCGGTTGAGGCTTACCTTGGGTGGGTTGCCAAAGAAATGAACAGCGCAATGGGAGGCGACCCATATAAAGGCCCGTGGGCTGCTGTTGTTTCTTATCACCATGCAGGCAACCAAAGAGGAGATGATGGCGGAAAAGTTATCAGGGTTGACTTGGGACGCTCAAACAGGGGCGTTGGGGAAATTTATCACAGGCTGGCGGATCAAATACTTTTTTCAGGGCAAAAAGGCGAAGTCGGGTTCCTTACTCCAGCAGCGCAGCTTGGTTAGTGAAGACATTCCATAAGCCCTTCATAGGTGGTATAAATCAGCAACACGGCAGTTGTCGGAGCGTATTGGGGTGATGAGGGCAAGGGCAAGATTATAGATTTGCTGGCTTCTGATGCTGACTGGGTTGTAAGGTTTAACGGAGGCGACAACGCAGGGCACACTATTGTTGCAGAAGGCAGGAAGGTTGTGCTGCATGTGATGCCTTCGGGGGTTCTTCAGGGCAGGAATGTTGCTATTGGGCCTGATGTCTTTTTCAATCCTGAAACCTTCCTTAAGGACTACGAGGCTGTTGTGAGCAGCGGCTTCAGGATAAGCGGCAGGATACTGATTGACGAAAGGGCTCACATGATTATGCCTTACCACGTTGCCCTTGATGCAGGAGCAGAGACAGGGGCAGAAACAGGGGGCGGCATAAGGATTGGCACTACAAGGAGAGGGATAGGACCTGCTGCAAAGGACAGGGCTTCAAGGACAACAGACATTTCTGTTGCTGACCTGGTGGGAGGCTCTTTCAGGCAGAAGCTTCTGTCAGTCCTTGCTGCGAAAAAGGAAGAGCTGATAAGGCACAAAATAATAAAAGGCAGCGGGGAAATAAGCAGCTATGCAGACAGCATCGTTGACAAATATTCAGGATATGCAGAAAAGATAAAGGGTCTTGTTGGCAGTGCTTCTTACGAACTCAACGCAGCCATTTCTAATGGCTCTTCTGTGCTGCTTGAAGGCGCGCAGGCCGCTTTGCTTGACATAGTTCACGGAACAAGGCCTTTTGTGACGAGCTCAAACACAACAGCAGGCGGGGCTTTCGCAAACCTTGGCCTTAATCCTAAGCTGTTTAAGGTGATTGGCGTGGTCAAGGCTTATCCTACGAGGGTTGGCGAGGGCCTTTTCCCTACAGAGCTGAAGGATGAATTGGGAAAGCAGATACAAAGTGAAGGCGGAGAGTTCGGCGCAACCACAGGAAGGCAAAGAAAAGTTGGCTTCCCTGACTTTGTGGCTTTGAAGTATTCAGCAATGATTAATGCTGCTGATGAGTGGGCTATAACCAAGCCTGACGTGCTTGCAGGCAAGAGGTTCAGGGCAGCGGTTGCCTACGAGAAAGGCAGCGAGAGGACAGAGAGGTTTCCGTTTAATCTTGAAGGCTGGAAGCCCGTGTACAGCAGCAAGGAATATTATTTTGAAAAATTCTCAGAGGCGGATGCAGGGCTTATGGCAGAGAAAGGATATGCCGCGCTTCCGGAAGGCATGAAGGAATACATAAAAGACCTGGTGCAATACACAAAAGTTCCTGTCAGTATGATAAGCCTTAGCCCGAAGCGGGAAATAACTGTTGTGAAGGGTGTTTTGGAAGGCACGATGAGGTATCTGGAATGACAGACGCCCTCTTTGCATTTTTCCAGAAGAGAGGTATTCATTCATGGGCGCAAGGAGGATTCTATAATGGCAGTTAATGATTTGGTAAGGGTAAGCACTGCAATACTAAGCGTTTATGACAAGACAGGAATAAAGCATCTTGCCTCAGAGCTTGTCAGGCTTAATCCCAAAATCATTATTATAAGCAGCGGCGGAACTTACAGGGAGCTGGAGAAGGCTGTGCCGGGAAATGTTATTGACGTTTCCTCATACACCGGTTTTCCTGAAATGCCCGGAGGGCTTGTAAAGACTCTGCATCCGAAGCTGCACGGCGGCATTCTTGGAAGCGGAGCAGAAGGCGCAGAAGCTGCTTTTATGCAGAAGCACTGGATTGAAAAGATAGACATTGTTGTTGTGAATCTTTACCCGTTCCAGAATGCGGCTTCAGGCAGGAGCTCAACAATTGAGGATGCAAGAACAAACATAGATATTGGAGGCGTCAGCCTGATTGAGGCGGGCTGCAAGAACTTCCTCAGGGTAGCGGTGATAACAGAACCGCCTGATTACGAAAAGCTGCTTGGCGAGCTAAAGAAAAATGGTGGGCAGACGAGCCTTGCCTTCCGTCTTATGCTTGCAAAGAAGGGGCTTGCTCACATAAGCAGCTATCTTCAGGCGATTAGCGGATACTTTGAAGTTCTTGATGCGGAAAAAGCGGCAGCAGAATACCTGGGCGGGCAAAATGGCGGCTAAGAAGGATTACAGGAAGGATTACAGCGAGATAATGGACGACAGCTTCCCTGACTCTTTGAAGGTTGTTATTGGAGGACAGGAGCTTGTTTACAGGAAGAGGCTCTGGGCAGTTTATGACGAGGAGAAAAAAGCCAATGTGAAGAAGGGGCTTCGCTATGGCGAGAACCCGGGACAGGAAGCTGCAATGTATGAGCTGATAAACGGCAACCTTGTGCTTGGAGAGTGCGAATACGTAAAGCCCGGGAGGCAGCTTGTAAGCGGCATAAGCGAGGATGACATCCTGCAAATAGGCAAGCACCCGAGCATGAACAACCTCACTGATGTTGACAGCGCGCTGAACATTCTCAGGCATTTCCATGAAAAGCCGACTGCAATAATAATAAAGCACAACAACCCGAGCGGGGTTGCATCAAGGGAAAAGCTTTCTGACGCATATAATGAGGCGAATCTTGCAGACGCTGTAGCTGCTTTCGGAGGCGTTGCCGTGTTTAACAGGCCAATTGACACGGAAACAGCTTCGGAAATAGGCAGGAACTACCTTGAAGTTGTCTGCGCGCCTGACTTTGACGCTTCTGCCCTTGGCGAGCTTAAGAAAAAGAAAAACCTCAGGATAATAAGGATTGGCAACATAAGAAACCTGCAAAAGCATGCCTACTCAAGGCATCTGGACATAAAGCCGCTTATTGACGGAGGGATTATACTTCAGCAGTCGCCCCTGATGAAAATAAGAAGCAAGGCGGATTTGGCAATCGCCTCTTCCGTGCATGAAGGAAAAGAATATTCTGTGAAAAGGCAGCCAACTGATGAGGAATACAGGGACTTGCTTTTCGCATGGAAAGTGCAGCAGGGCGTGACAAGCAACTCTGTTATTTTTGCAAAGGGCGAGGCAACAATCGCCATAGGAACAGGGGAGCAGGACAGGGTTGGTGTTGCAAAGATAGCTGCGTTCAAGGCGTATGAAAAGTATGCTGCCCGGCTTTCAATTGAGAAATACAATATTCCTTACTGGCTGCTTCAGGATGAGAAAAAGAAAAAGGAGACAGATGCTGCTGTTGATAAGGAAAAAGGAAACCTGAAGGGGGCTGTGATGTCCTCAGACGGCTTCTTCCCGTTCCGCGACACAGTTGACGTTGCTGCCAAGTACGGAGTTACTGCGATTATCCAGCCCGGCGGCTCAATAAGGGACTGGGAAAGCATAGAGGCATGCAACCAGCACAACATAGCGATGGTCTTCACAGGGCAGAGGGCTTTCAGGCATTGAAGAAGAAAGATGCAAACGTATGGAAGTCAGCTTTTCACAGAGAGCTTTTTGAACAGCACCTCAATGATGCCGCTTATTTTCTTTGAATTCAGCACAACGTAGTTTTTGTGCACCATAAACCCCTCATAAGAGATTCTGTTCCTATAATCCCTCATCTGCTGCAGGAATTGCTTTGTCTGCTCATCAAAACCGTGCCTTTTTGCCACGTAATCTATGAGTTCCTGATGAGCGCCTTCGCCCTTCACCTTAACGCCCTCGCTGAGCGATATAGCCTCCATAAGCTTATGCATGGCATCATAATAGTCAATGAGAGTGTTGCTCGGATACGCCTCCTTGTCAGTCTTGTCCAGCCTCTCCAGCGTGATTCTGGCCATTGCAATAAGCGCTTTTGTCTTCTGATTATCTGGCTGGACTTTTACAATCATCTGTACCCCTCCAAAAACCCGCTCAGCACAATGCCGTTCATTATGTTGTTCTTAAGCTCTTTAGGGTAAGAAGCAAAATTGTCGCTGAAGTGAAGCTCTATTTTCCTGCCAATCTGCTTCTCAAATCTCCTGAGGTCAAGCCCCTCTTTTTTGCATTCAACAAATATGTCAACATCACTGCCTTCAATATCCTCACCCCTCTGGTAGCTGCCGAACAGGACAATGGCTTTCGGGGAGAGCCTCTCCTCCATAAACCTTACCATTCCGGATTCCAAAATAGCAGCTATATTGCGCATTCTTTTGTACATCCTAAAGTCCTTGTTGTCAAAAGTGGCCTTGTAAATCGGGAATTTCCTTCTGCCTTTCTGCTCTTTCATCTGCTCTATAAGGCCTGATTTCACAAGCCTGATAAGTTCCCTCTTTACAGACGTGTGCGACAAGATTATTCTTCTGCTTATATCTGCAAGGCAGTGGGGCTTTGTTGGCTCAATAAAGAAAACTTCCAGGACCCTCCACATACTACTTTTTTGTAACATATGTTACATAATTGTAACACATACTATAAAAATGTTTTGCTTTTGCACGCGCCACAACGCCATGGGGCTTTCAGGCACTGAAATCAATTTGTGAGAACTAATTCTTCGAGACGACGGGATGGCAACCATGCTGTCATTGACAAATCACCACCACTTCTATAGCCGCCAGAGTCTTTTGTTGTAAAAGGAGCGGATGGGGCTCTTATTATAAAGCGTGCATCAGCCTTCCTGGCAGTCACAGCATAAATTCCGGAAAAATGCGGGGTGCCTACTGGACATATGCGCAAATACCAGATAGATGTTGCAGGTCCTCCTGATATAACGCCAATACGCATGAGTCGTGAGGGAAGTTCACTCTCCGAGTATGCGTGTTCCGGTGCAGATGCATATTCGGCAGTTGTGATGTTTTCCACTTCACGGGAATATTCGCCTCTAAGTTCAACAAACTGGGAAGCTAAAACAGTCCACAATGCCTGCTTGGATGACCCTGTTATTAAATCGGACACGTTGAAAACCTGACCATTGGCAGATTTTCCGTACGGCATTACAGTAAATTCACCGCCAGCTTTTACTATAACATCTGAAGTATCAAAATGGTTTCCCCATAACACATCATATTCACCTTTTACACGGGTGTTTCCAGGTTCTTTTCTGACTGCAGCTGCAGCTGCAAGCCGGGCAACCATAACGTCAGCAGTGCTTCCTACATTAAAACCCTCACCCTCGGCCCATATTGACAGTTGCCTGTAGCTTCTACCTTCAACAAGCAAGTATGCACAATCATCCATTGTTATTGGTGTTACTTTTATGGGGTTCATACTTTTTGAGGGTTTTGGGCATTTTATAAATCTTTCTATTTAGT
>JACPIG010000090.1 GCA_016188205.1 Candidatus Woesearchaeota archaeon | reverse complement strand
GGTCCACAAGCCATATTGTTGACCTGATGAACGCCGCCATTAAGGACATGAAGCTTCCAAGCCTTGCAGCTGTGAACGGGGGGAAAAAAGAAATGCGGCTTCTTAAGTTTGAGAATGAGCAGGCAGAGAACGAGTTCAGCATGCAGCGTGTTGAAAACTCCGGTGAAAAGGTATTCATCCTTGCCCGGACTAACAAGCAGCTCTCTGCGCTGTCTGAGTCAATGAGGAAAAGGAACATTTCCCATTCAATCAGGAACGAGTTTGATTCGGGCAATGAGGAAGGGCGCGTTACTTTGTCAACAATCCACGCAATAAAGGGCATGGAGGCTGACACTGTTTTCCTTATCGGCTGCACTAATTCAAACTTCCCATGCAGGGGCTCGGAACACCCGATAATAGAGATGCTGGAAGAAAATGACTATGACAGGGAAGAGGAGGAAAAAAGGATTTTCTACGTTGCAATCAGCCGGCCAAGAGCAGCTCTTTACCTTACTTTCTCGGGAAAAGGCATAAGCCCGTTCATAAATGACGGCATGAAGGAAATTCTGGATGAAAAGAAGTCAATGCCAGAGGCAAATGCAGAAAGCGCTGGGCCGCTTTTATCTAAAGGCGCAGCGAGAGCTAAGCCAAAGCAGGGCAGCCTGTTTGAAAAGCTGAAAAGCTGGCGTTACCAGGCCAGCAGGGAAGATGGAATCCCGCCTTACATGATTATGCACGACCGCACTCTGCTTGAGCTTTGCGAGAGGATGCCAATCAACAAGGAGGAGCTTTCAGAAATCAGGGGAATCGGCCCTGCCAAAATCAGGAGGTATGGCAGTGAAATATTAAACGTTCTGCATACCTTTAAATAGTTCTCTGCAGCTGTTTGCCTCATGAATGCCCAGATAAGCACAGAGTATCTTGTCATTGTGGGGTTTGCGCTTTTGCTCACAATACCGACTGTTGTCATATTTTTTTCACAGTCAACGCAGACTGTTGAGCAGGTAAGCGCTTCCGAGGCGAAGCAGATTGCAAGGAAGATTGTTGACAACGCAGAGAAGGTTTATTACCTTGGGAAGCCTGCCACCACGACTATAACGGTTAGCATGCCAAGGAATATAGAGTCCATAGGCATATCAAACAGGGAAGTTAGAATAAGCATCAGGGGGAGCGCTGGAGTGAGCGACATAGTTGAGGTTTCCTCTGTAAACATAACAGGCAACTTGTCTGCAGGTTCAGGTGTGAGGAGCATAAGGATTGAAAACCTTGGCAGCAATGTTAATGTCTCTTACAGTTGAGGAGAATGAAAGCGCAGATGTCTTTGGAGTTTGTTGCAGCTGCTGGCGCAGCCCTGGCTATTGCAGTAATGCTTGCGGTTGCCATAGGCGGCAAGTTCAGTGAGTTGAGGGATGAAAAGACAGTCTTCCTTGTAAGGGATGCTGCTTCTGTTGCAAGAAGCGAGTTGTTTGCTGCTGCTGAGGCAAGCGATGGCTACCAGCGCAGCTTTGTCATGCCCCATAATCTCAGCGGCAGGGAGTACTCTGTCACAATATCAAACACCTCGCTTATTTTGCAGTCCGAAAACTATGAGCATGTTTTGAAGGTGCCTTCTGTTATTGGCGGCATTTCAAAGGGAGACAACATCATCAGGAAGTCAGGGGGTGCTGTTTATCTTAACTCTTAAGCTCAGGAAATCACAGGTATGGTTCACTGACCTTATTCTTGGGCTGGTCATCTTCCTGTCTGTTCTGCTTCTTTACATGAGGGTTAGTTCCAACTTATCCGATGCTGATGAGCGGCTTTTCGGGGAGCTGAGGGCGGATTCTGCTTTTGTTGCTTCAGGCCTTGTAGGCTCAGGCTATCCTGACGGCTGGAACCCTTCAAATGTGCAGAAGCCCGGGCTTACAGGCGGAAACAACATCCTTAACCAGAGCAAGGTGGCATATGCCGCGGCAATCAATTACTCGGACTTGAAGGTTCTTATGGGGACGAGGAATGACTTTTTCGCCTTTTTTGAGGACAAAAGCGGGAATGTGGTGAGCATCGCAGGTGTTTGCGGCATAGGCAAGCTCTCAATCACAAACATAACCTCAGAAATATGCGGTAATGTGAGCGTGCCTGCAAAGTTTTTGGCAAGGTCTGAGCGGCTTGTTTACAGGAACGGCGCTTTGAAGCTGGTTGTTTATTCGTGGAGGACGTGAGTATGCAGGAAAAGAAAGGAAAAAGTCGAGTTTTGAGGATTAGCAAAGCTGAGCTCTTTCCAAAGGAAAAGGTTATTTTTTCTCCCCCTCGCTTACTGTGGGGGAGAAAAAATATTAACAAGAGAGGATACTATTTCAGCCTTGATGCCTTCCTTGCTGCATCGCTTCTTCTTCTGGGGCTGTTCCTCGTATCATCAATTTATGTGAAGGAGCAGACCATAACGGCCAACTACTTCGCACAGGACAGCATGCGCATACTTTCAGGGCTCACTCTTGCCCAGGCAAATAACTCTTTCATCAACGCGCTCATAAGCAACGGCACAATCAGCGATTCAAACATGACGATTCTTGAGCAGGTTGGCGCTTTCTGGGCTGGGAACAGGACTTTCCTTGCGAGGCAGATGATAGAAAACATTACTGCAGAGCTTATTCCCGGGAATTACGGCTTTGCGGTTTATGCTGACGGCGAGCTTATTTACAGCAACAACAAGTCCCTTGTCAGCAGCCAGGTTGTCTCAAAGGAAATTGTTTCAGGCATTACAAAGGACAAGCCGTTCAAGGGCTACTCTTCAAAGATTGTGCTGACAAGCATTCAGGCAAGGACAACAAGCTCTTACAGCTACTTCGGCGGTTTTACAGGCGAGGGCAACATATCGCAGAAACTTGTGCTTCCGAGCAAAGTCAGCAAAATAAAGGATGCATACATTGAAGCTGACTCAAGCAATAACTTCACGCTTTACATAAACTCGTTCTACTCGGGAACATACATAAAAGGCAGCTCTGGCGGCGGGGAAATGAAGGCTGACAAATGGCTCCTGAACAGCTCTTACCTGTCAGGCTTCACAAACGGCACAAACAGAATCAACATCTCTTTCAGCGGCACCGGCTACATTGCAGGCGGTTATTTGAAGGTCACGTACAATACTGCAGAGCTCAACGACACAGAAATTGTTTACTTCCAGAGCGCGACCATGGCAACAAAAAGGGAGTGGCTGCCTGGAATAAACGGGGTAATCAACCTCTACTCATCTCTGTATGCGCCCGGAAATATAACCGCCATGGCAGCTCATTTGCACTACAAAAGCGACTTCCTGACTTACCTGACAATAGGCAACACGACAGTGCTCAGCAGCCAGGGCTCCGGCGACCAGGTAAAGGACATGTCAGACACGGAACTGGCGTCAAAGCTCAACTACACATTCATAAGCGAAAAAACAGTGCCTGTAAGGATTGGCTCAGGCTCCGGCAACCAGACAATAACCGGGCAGGGCACAGCAGACATAGTGCTTGCAAGCGACGCGTCAGGCTCCATGGAGTGGTGCTCAGGAACTGTTTGCAGCACTTCGCTTAAGCCGCCGGCAAAGTACTGCAACACAATCGCCAATTACAGGCCTGAGAACGG
The DNA here is from genome assembly GCA_016188205.1 of Candidatus Woesearchaeota archaeon. Taxonomy (GTDB): domain Archaea; phylum Nanobdellota; class Nanobdellia; order Woesearchaeales; family UBA10216; genus JACPIG01. Next base: position 2,794 of record JACPIG010000090.1, on the reverse strand, counting down.
CACTTACTGCGACTGGTGGATTGAGAACTACACTCTGCCCAACACAAACCAGGTGTGCAGCGCAAGGTGGCATGCTCACTGCACATCAAATGACACAAGGAAGATAGACATAGCGCTGAACGCAAGCAAGCTGTTCGCAGGCACAGTGCTTGGAACAATTGGAAACAAGCTCGGGACAGTTGAATACACAAACCCGTGGGACAGCGTAATCCCTGCGAACGGCACATGGGGCCAGCGCTTTGCCCCCTTCCCGGAAAGCATAGTTGGAAGGCAGAACCTTACTTCCAACAACACAGCAATATCGCAGCACCTTGACAAGTACCTTGACGCGTATTGGGGAACGTGCATATGCTGCGGAGTTGTGGAATCAGTTGACATGCTCACAAAGCTGAGCAACTCAAGCAGGAAAAGGGCAATCGTAATAATGAGCGACGGCGAGGCGACAGACAAGTGCACAGGAGTTGGCACAGGCAATGCCAAGGCGGATGCTATAAAGGCTGCGCAGGATGCCTGCACAAACTACAACATAACAGTCTACACAGTGGGCTTCGGGACAGATGTTGATGCTGAAACTCTTCAGGCCATGGCTGCCTGCAACGGCAGCTATTACAACGCAACAGACGTGCAGCAGCTCGCAAACGTATATAAGCAGATAGCAGACCAGCTCGTGGCAATAAGCTACTCTGCACAGCAGATAAACGCCACAGGCACAGGAAATTTCACGTCAATACTGTATGATGACTCATACATAGAAATCAACTATACCCCTTCCTCAGCAATTGGGTTCAGCAGCATACCCATAACGCTTGAGACAGAAAGGTTCGGCAACAATGTGACCTATGGAAATCTTAATGTTCCTGACAACACGACAGTCGCTGCGGTGCGGGTTACTTCCTACTCAGGCGACAAGTGGACAGACAACATGACTGTAAGCAACTCTGCAAGCTACAATTCGTACTCGCTGGTAGGCTGGGGAGGTGACTACACGCTTCTTGGAGACCCATTCATAGTTGATGCCCAGGCAAATATTTTCAGGACAGGCGCAAACACAATAACCATATCCACGGGGCTGGCGCCTGCCAATTACACAGGCGGCTCAATTGATGACAGGGCAATATACACTCTTAACGTGGACGCTTCAACCAGCTACACAACAAGCCTTGCAAAATCAGAGGGCTGCGCATGGGAAGCAAGCTTTGAGGATGGCACAAACGCCACAATAAAAATCCCTGCATCTTACAACGGCTCAAAGCAGTGCAGCTATGAAGGCGCTGCTTATGATGCTGATGACGCTTTTGACGTCTCGGCTTACTGGCTTTTCCAGAAGCTTGACCTTGAGAAGAACGGGAAGCTGAATGTTGTTGTCAGCCAGGAGGACTTGCAGCTGACTACCGCCACTGTCCAGAACGTCCCGTCTTTGTGGGGTCCTGCGGTAATAGAGGCGAGACTATGGCAATGAGAAGCAAAAGCATAACACAAATTAACTTCAGGAAGAGCAAAAAAGCAGTCTTCTTCACCATAACGGCAGTGCTTCTCCTTCTTGCCTTGACAGTCATGCTTTCCCTCCAGGCAGGCTACAAGCCTTCTGACAGGAGTGTTGCCGAGACAAGGATAGAAACAATGAATGAGTTTGTGAGGACTGTAAAGTCTGATTTGCAGCGCGGGCTTTACATATCTTCCTTCAGGGCGGTGATGAGCATGGAGGAGTTTGTGTCAAATGGCGCGTTCCTTAACAGCAGCTCGTCAGGCTTCAGGGATGCAATCATGACAGGCATGATAAGCAACCAGTCCATGTCCCTTATGCAGGATTCCACGTTTCCTGACTGGGCTGCAAGGATAAACGCCAAGGCGGCTGAGATTGACGTCAGGGCAAACATTTCAGTTGGCGGAATATCAATAAGGCAGAAGGACAGCTGGACCCTTCTTGCAGAGGCAAACATAACCATAAACATCACAGACTCCCTGAACACAGCCTCATGGCATCTTAACGAGTCAGTAAAATCCGAGATGACAATTACAGGTCTGGAGGACCCTGTTTTCAGCATTGGAACCCAGGGCAGGGTCATAAGGCAGGTAAACGCAACCTTGTATGAGGGCAACTATGTTTCAGGCACAGACACAACAAACCTAAAGAGGCACATAGACGGCTTTTACTATACAAACTCCACGTCAGGTCCGAGCTTCCTGATGCGGCTTGAAGGGAACTATAACGCCTCCCCTTTTGGCATAGAGAGCTTCGTGAATGTTCCTGAGCTTCAGCAGAAAGGCGTTCCCCAGTTCCAGAGAAGCATGGTTGACTACATCTACTTCGGCAATCTTTCAACAGGGCAGCTCTACAAGGTCAACAGCACATACGAGTCATGGTTCATCATAGACGAGGCAAGCCTGGATAAGTATCAGGTAAAGGACATATCAATTGGGCTGGGATAGAGCCGCGAACAGTAAAATTTATATTATTTAATTGGGCTGCTTGCGCTTCATGAACACGCCAGTATTTCTTGCAATCGCCAGCTCCATAGTTCCAGACAGGCCTGCTGTCATATTTGAAGGCGAAAGAACTACTTATGCCGGGCTGGAGGAACGGGTAAAGAAGCTTGCAGGCTCAATGTCTGGCTTGGGCGTGCGTGAAGGCGACAATGTTGCAATGATGAACGTAAACGGCCCTTGGAGCATAGAAGCGTATTTCGCTGCCGCAATGCTGGGCGCAGTTTACGCGCCGCTGGATTACCACGTGAAAGCTGAAGAGCTTGAATTTCTGCTCAGCAATACCAGGCCTGTTTTGATTCTGGCAGGC
>JACPIG010000093.1 GCA_016188205.1 Candidatus Woesearchaeota archaeon | reverse complement strand
GAGTTCTTGTTGCCTGCTGTGTCGTTGCACTGGGCTGCGAAAAGGTATTTGCCGTCAGAGGAAAAAGTGAGGGTGAAGTTGTGAATGCCTGCGCCGTTTGCAAACCCGCTCTTATTGGTTACGGTTGTGTTTATAACCCATGCCCCTGTCATGTTTGTCCACAGCTCGCAGCTGTCGTTGCCTGCAGATACAAGAGAATCATTAACGGCTGCGCTTGGGCGGGTGTTGTTCATGTCGTCTGAAGGCGTGAAGTTGACAAACAGGGTCCTTGTTCTAAGGCTTATGTTGTTGGCAGGAGAGTTTATTGTAACGTTTGGCGCCTGCGTGTCAACTGCTATTGTGAGGTTCCTGTTTGTCGTTATCGTGTTTGCTGCGCTGTCGTTGCACGTTATGGTGAAATTGTAAATTCCTGAGCCGTTTGTGATGAATGCTATGCCGTTGACGTTTGGTATTGTGAAGTTTGAGCTGGCATTTGAAGTATAGCCGACTGTGTAGTTGGATACGTAACCGGCTGATGATATGTTGTGCAGCAGGGTGCAGTTCTGCGGAGCGGCGTCGGAAACATTGAAGGTCACATTGAACAGCCCTATGGTAGAGGTTCTTGTGTTCCAGTTCACACCTGCCCCTGTTATGTTGAAGACATTAAGGACTGGTTTTATAGTGTCAACTGTTACCGACATGGGCGAACTCGCTGTGCCGTTGCTTGCGGTGTTATTGGCAATGTCTGAAGCATTGAAGTAGAAGTATATGATGTCGCCTTCTATAACGCCTCCGAAGTCTGCGACCATGTCAGCGTTTACAGTGCAGTTGTTTGAGTCCTCATACTGTCCGGCTGGAGACTGCTTGCACGTCATCGGCTTGAATGCTATCCAGCTGCCCTGTGCGCCTCTCCTGTAATAGAAGGAAACATTTGTGGCGTTGGGGTTGTGCTCCAGCAGCTCAACTTCCCAGAAGCCTGTTGTTGTGCTGTTAAGGTAGCCGCCGTTCAGCGGGTTCCTGACCCTGACTGAAGGGCCTGTCCTGTCAACCTTGAATGTCTTGTAGGACTCGTTCCTTGACTCGTTGTATCCGGCATGGGATGCGTTTGCCGCTACTGAGCAGAACCAGTAGAAGTCTCCCCTCTTTGTGCCGAGACCTGTAAGATTGAACTGGACTTTTACGCCGCCTCCAGTCCCGTTAAATATGTTTGTCGCGTTTGACATATCGCTGACAGTTGCGTTCCTGATCCATGCGCCAGTGCTGTTTATCCACAGGGAAACATTTGTGAGGTTGTTAGGGCCGAAATTGTCGTCTGCGTCAATCTTTACCTCGCAAAAGAGGTTTACAGAGCCGTTTGTGCTTATAGAGGCGTTTGGCGGGCTTTCCACGTCAACAGTTGCTGCAAAGATGAAGACGCCGTATATAGTTATAGACACAAGCGCGAGCAGCAGTATAAGCGGCCAGACATTCCTTGTGCCTGCCTGCTTTGAGCTTAAGCTCTTAAAACTGGAAAGGCTTGCAACCTTAGAATCTGCCTCACCACCCCTTTTATCAGCAAAACGCATTATCTTGACACCCCTATTTTTGGAAAAGAGGAAGAATATAAATGCCGTAGCCCCCCTTTTTGAGTACGAACCATTATATTGCCCGCTCTTTTCAGTTTGATAGTGTAAGTAACCCCTATTTAAAGTTTTTGGTTACAATTTCTTGGCTGCATACACTGATTGAAACTTGGCAATATGCCTATTGCGAAGTATTTCCTGCCTGTTTTATAGGCGATGGTTATTTAAATCTTTCGGGAAACAGTTGTGCCACAAACTATACATTACAGAACAACAGATATTTAATGTGTGATGCCGGTTATGGGCTGAAAGTGGTTGTGGAATGCAATCATTGCTAAGACTGGGGATAAGGAACATAAGCAGGCGCACTGTCCTTGCCAGCAGGCACAGGCTTGTGAGCAGCGTCTTGGGCAAGGCGTGGGGGCTCATGTTCTCCAGCCGTGTAAAAACAGCTCTTGTGTTCGTCATGGGCGGCGAGAAGGAAATAGCCCTGCACATGCTCTTTGTTTTCTGCCCAATTGACGTCCTGCTGCTGGACAGGAAAAAAACAGTGGTTGAGTCCAGGGAAAACCTTAAGCCATTTGCGTTCTACACCGGCAGGAGGAAGGCTGCTTATGTGATTGAGCTGCCTGCAGGCTCTATAAGCAGGAGCAGGACAGGGGTTGGGGATAGGATAATGTTTATCTAACGATTTCGCAAGTCTTTTATGGACTTCTCAAACACTTCACCCGATTCGCCGCTTAGTATTCCAACAAAGTCGGATAGCTTTGCCCTTTTTGCCAGCTTCCTCACTACATCGGAGAAGCTCTCGTTCTCGCCTTTCCATGACTTCAGCAGTTCATAGGCACCTTCATTCAGATTCAGTTTTATTCTCCTTGTTGCCATGTTCTACAGCGGTGTGGTGCATTTAAAATATTTTTCGGTATTTTGCTCTGCAAGCGGCACCAAACTAAAATTTTAAATATGCAACAGCAATTTTCAGCTTGTTAACCAGCTTATTTGATGGGGACGTAGTATAATGGCAGTACGATCGGCTCCAGAATGTTGAAATGGAGCTCTGAGCCTTCACGGGCAATGAAGAACTGTTTCGTCATTTGCCATCCGGTATGAAGATACCGATAAATCGGGGTTCAAATCCCTGCGTCCCCATTTTTTCATTACATCATTAAAAAAAGAGGCAGGTTAAGTGAAGCTCAATCCGCGTTTCCTGGAAGCAATCGCTACGCTTATAGGCGCTACGATTGGAGCTGGAGTTCTTGGAATACCTTATGTTGTTGCGAAGGCAGGCTTCTGGACAGGCATGGCGGTTATACTTTCTCTGGGAGCAGCCACGCTTATGATTAACCTTTACATGGGTGAGGTTGTTCTCAGGACAAAAGGCAGGCACCAGCTTTCAGGCTATGCTGAAAAATACACTGGAAAGCTTGGAAAGGGGCTTGCGTCTGCATTCATGGTTTTTGGCATTTACGGGGCTATGATCGCATACACTATTGGTGTTGGCAGCGCCGCATTTGCGCTTCTGTCGCCCAGGCTTGGGGGTTTGCCGGTTTATTACTCACTGGTTTTTTTCGCGGTTGCGGCATACATCGTGTGCAGGGGCATCAGGTCTTTCGGAAAGGTGGAGCTTCTTATTACGGGCATGCTTATGCTTGTTGTCATCATTATCCCTCTGTTCTCTGCTGACAGGATAAATTTGCAGAACTTCACCGGGTTTGACATCTATAGGGTAATGGTGCCTTTCGGCGTTGTGCTTTTCGCGTTTATGGGCTCCCCTGCAATCCCTGAGATGAGGGAGGAGCTTGGGAGGGAAAGGAAGAAGCTGATGAAGGCAATAATTATAGGCAGCCTAATACCGCTGGTTGTTTATATCCTGTTCGCAGCTGTTGTGGTCGGCATAATAGGCGGCGGCTTTGAGAGGCTTGGTGAAGGCGAGCGCATAGCTACTGTTGCCCTCAGCATGTTTGTGAGGCCTGAGATAGGCATTCTTGCAAACATCTTTGCTGTCCTGACAATGACGACTTCTTTCCTCGCTCTGGGAATGGCTTTGTCCGAGACTTTCCAGTACGATTATCGCATGAAGAAATACGTGTCGCTTTTCATTACGCTTTCTGTGCCTTTGGTGGTGTTCATTGCGGATGCGCTGCTTTTTGACGTAACCAGTTTTATAAACATACTCGGAATAACTGGTTCTGTTACCGGAGGGATAATAGGGCTGCTGATAATCCTGATGCATCACAGGGCGAAGAAATCAGGCGACAGGAAGCCGGAGTTCAGCATAAGGGGCAGCGTCCTTGTAAGCGCGCTTCTGGCAGCTGTGTTTGTGGCTGGGATTGTGAATGAGCTCGTGGCTTTGCTTGCTTAATTACTTCTGCCTTGACTCTGCCATCCTGAGAACTATTATTATAAGTGCCAGCACTGCGAAGCCAGCTATTATGTAGCCATAATATGCTGCTGCAAAGGATTTGAGTGTTGCGCTTTCATTGGCAGGCTGTGTTGTTTTATTTTCTGTCTCATTCCTCTGTACCAGCCCTTTAATCATGCTGCCAATGCTGCTGCCGAATGATGAAACTGAGTCCTTTATGCCTGTGAAGTTTATTCGCAGCCCTGCTGTTGCGTTTCGCTGCGATTCCCTTTCTGTCATGTTAATCGCGGGCAGCTGCGGAGATAATGATGTGCTGCGGCGGGTTGCGTTTGGCTGTGAGCGGAAAAGTGATGAGACGAATCCTGTTATGTTGGGCATCTTTATTGGCGGGAAAGTGAAGTTCGCCTTAAGCGAGGCATTTGGCTGGGCTGTCACATTTGCAGTTGTTTCAGGTGTGATATTGGCTGCTGCGCCTGTTGCTGCCGTTGCATTTGACATGTTTGTTGCGTTTGATGGCGTTGCATTGGTGAGATTGCTTATGCTTGCCTTTTCAACAGAGATTATTTGGGAGAAAACCAGTGCGGCTATTACGGCAGCAAACGCTATGACAAGGACTGCAAGCGCAGCGTTTATCGTGAAGAGCTTCTTTCTCTCTGCCCTTTCCATCCGCCGGGCTGCAAGCTTCTGTGTTTTTGCCGTGAACCTTTGCTCCCATGGGTAATGCCCTGGCTTTGCCTTGATTTTTTCAATACTTTCGCCGGCTGGCGCTGGCTTCGGCTTCCTGGAAAGCGTCATGGCTGCAAACATGGCTGTCAGGATGAAGAGGATTGCGAGGGGCAGGTAAAGCAGAAGAACTGAATATTTTTCCGGAATCAGGATTTTTCCTGGCGCCGAAGTGTAATTGGCAACTCCGTAGCACGAATCATTAATCAGCATTCTTAGAGGTATATTTGCTGTGAAGCCGCTTTTCCCGGCAGACGCTGTGAAGCTGAAGTATTCGGACTGCTGCCCGCATTCAGGAGAAAGCTGCAGCCGTATAGTCTCGTAGTTGCCCGGGCCAAGTGTTGTTTCGCGGGGCGTTATGGCTGTGTTCCTTGCAAGACCATCAGCCGCGAACTTATAAGTTTCTGCGTAGCTGCCTGTGTTGTTGAGCGTGAAAACGTAAGTGAGCTTATTGCACCTGCACCCTGTGTTGTTCTGGTAGGAAAGCGCAAGGCCGATGTTGCTGCACCCTGTAACGGTGACTTTCTGGCTCATGGCTTTCTGCAGGTTTGTGTCTGTCCTTATGCCAACGGCAAGGTCGTAGGCTTTTTCCTTTTCTGCGCCGCACGGCGAACTCACGAACTCGTGCACAGTCTCCTGCTCTCCCGGCTTCAGCGTGAAGCTCTGCGGGAATATCGTTACAAACTCCGCCGCCCCGCCGCTGGCTGAAATGACAAAAAGGTTTTCAAAGTCGCCTGTGTTCCTTATTGTTATGCTGCCTTCAGCTGTTCCGCAGCCGCAGGCGTTTATGTTTGGGCTTGCATATGCCGAGAAGTCGTTGACTGCTGCAAATGCAGGCTGTGACTGTGCAAATGCTATAAGAATTGCGGCTATTGCAATAAAAGCCAAACCTGAAGCCACCGTCTTTTTAGCCATGTCAGGCACCATATTAAGTTATATTTTATATAGAGGGCTTTGAATAACCCCTGTTTACTTCAATATTGCGGAAATCCCTGTAAGGCAAAGAAAATTAAAGAAAGGAAAAAGAAAAAGGGCTTAGTAGTATGTCTTTGACTCTGGCTCTTCCTCTTCCCTGCCCTTTACCCTGCTGAGCACAACAACCAGCGCTATTATTGCAAGCAGCACGATAAGCGCTATAAGCCCGACTTCAAGGTATTTCCTCATTCCGCCAAGCTGGAATTCGGATTCCTTTGCCTTGACATCCGCTCTCAGTGTGAGCTGCTCAAGCACGTTGCCTGCCTGGTCCTTTACGCTTACGACAAACACGCGGGCTCCTGCTGCTGCGTCAGGCTTTGCCGAGACGAATAGGCTTACTGTCTTTACTTCAGCAGGCTTGGCAGCCACGACGTTGCTTGGGCTGAGCCTTACAGAGCCCCACTCATCAGTTCCTTCAACTGTGAGCGTGTATGTCCTTGAAACAGAGCCCATGTTGTTTATTGTTATTGGGTAGACAGCTCCTGCGCCTCCTGCTGCCACTTGCTGCGGCTCTGAGCTGACTATTATGACTGTCTTGTCACTGGCCTGCTGAGCGCATGAGTCGCTTGCCGCCACTTCCACATTCTTTGTTGTTGATACCTTTGAGTAGCCCTCGTTGAACTCCACTGTTGTCTTCAGGGTGTAGTCGCCTGGCTTTGCGCACAGGGGTATCCTGAGGTAAAGCTCTTCTGATGTTGTGCTTTCGTCTGCCTCAAGCTCGTCTATGAAGTCGCTTGCAGACACGCCAAGCTCTGGTATTGACACTTTTATCTTTATGCCTTCCTCGTCCTGCTCGCCCATGTTCTTTACCCTTACTGTTACAAGCAGAGCCCTT
>JACPIG010000089.1 GCA_016188205.1 Candidatus Woesearchaeota archaeon | reverse complement strand
TGGGCACTGACGGGCTTGCAGTGATAAGCTATTACGACCAGACAAACACAGACACAAAAGTCCTGAAGTGCGGAAATATCAACTGCTCAGCAGGAAACACAATCACAACAGTCCTGAACGCAAACGATGACAGCGGGCAAGGCTGGACATCAATTGCTGTCCCGCCTGACGGGCTGCCTGTAATAAGCTACATAGCCACAGGCGGCTACCTCAGCGTAGTGAAGTGCGCAAACCCTGCCTGCTCAGCAACCACAGGCAGCAACGCAATCTCCGGCGGCTCAATGCTCGGAAGCTGGGCGCCAAATCCCCGTTCTTACGGCGTTCCTTACAGGGCAGTGAGCACTCTGGCAATATCAAACCCGACAACATTCACGAACCTGTCATTCCTCACAGCCGGCAGCGAGAAGATGACGATAACGCCTTACGGCGACGTAGGAATTACAACGCCTGCTCCAAGCGCAAAGCTGCACATAAGCGGCAGCTCGCTCAGCAGCTTGTCTATGAACATCAGCGGAGACCTGTACGTGCAGCGCAAGGAATCGGCAGACAGGGTAGGCATAGCCACGCCCACACCATCATACACACTTGAAGTTAAGGACACCTCTGCTTCAGGGCAGACAGCAAACATCAGCAACGCCCTGTACGTAAACGCAAGCACAGGCAGCATATCAATAAACGCGACATTCGCAACACAGGCAGTCCACGTTGCAGGAAACGTGAACATAACAGGCAACATAACCATGCAGTCGCCAAACAGCTCGCTTTTCACATGCGGGGTTGATACTGACAACACATTCAGGTGCGGGTTCATATGACAACTTACAATAAAGAATTGGATAAAATGAATAAAAAAAGGAAACTCATTGTCGATTTGGATGTGGTAACAGTGGCGAAATGGGATAAAAGCAAAAATGGCGACTTAGGCAGGCAATTCGTAATGAGAATAGAACAAGGGGAATTTGAAATGATTGTGCCTTATATGCTTTTGGACCTGATTAGTGAATGGAAGCATACTAAATTGGCAAAAGAGATCAAAGGATTTTACGAGATTTACTCAACAGAGATAATCTCTGCAATAAATTTAGAGGCGAAAATTGTGAGAATGAATGTAGACAGAAAGGCTTTGACATTAAACTTAAAGTCTTATGGCATCAAAGGTGAAGATATTATCTTGGTCATTATTGCGTGCGTTTTTGATGCTGACTACTTAGTTACATTTAACAGAAAGCACTTAAAAAATAATGAGGTGAAAATAAATGATGCACTCCGAAAGTACGGGCTTAGAACTATTAAGATTGTTTTACCACACGAGATTTAGACCGTTCCAGCTTGTCAAGGTCTCTCATAACCCTTGCAGTCATCCCTCTCTTAATTTCATCAGCAAGCTCAATAAGCTCTTCAGTTGTCATATTCCCGGGGGTTTTCATACCTATATGAAAAGGCATTCAATTATAAAAATCTTTCGCAGGGGCGATAATGCCAAGTTCCTTCCAAACCGCTTTACATACGTCCAGAACGGGCAGCTGAGCTTCAGCGCAAGCGCAACAAATTGGAGGTTTCAAAATGAGAAAGATGAAAGAGGTGGTAACTGTGGCTAAGGACAAGCAAAAAGCTCTGATAGCTGTTTTGGCGCTGCTGCTGATACTGGTTTTGGGCTATGTGGCTGTTGACAAGGCAAAGACAGCATACAACTCAGCAATTCTCAAGGCGCAGCAGCAGGGCTACATAGCAGGAGTAACCGATTCTGTAGCGTCTGCATACATCCAGACAGACAACTGCCAAGTGGCTACCCTGTATCTCGGCAACGCAACAAGGCAGATAGCTGATTACGAGTGCCTGAAGAGGGCGGCTGAGGCGCAGAAAGCGGAATGAGAGAAAGGTGACAATTTGAAAATGAAAAAAATAGTCGTTGATTTGGACGTCGTGACCTTGGCTTTCTGGGACAGGAAGGACGAGGCAAGGATTATCGAAAGAATAAAAGGCGGACAACTCGCCATGATAACTCCGTATATAATTCTGGAGCACTTATCAAAATGGGAGTATAGAAGACTGGCGGAGGAAATAGCGGGATTTTACTGGAAATACTCGTTCCAAATTGTCACGGCACAAAACATCATGGATAAATCCAATGGTGCAGATTTGGAGTATGGGAGATTATTATCAGAACTGGTAAGAGCTGGTGTAAAAGAGGAGGATGCTGTATTAGTAATTATCTCAGCACTTTTCGATATAGGTCATCTTGTCACTTTCAACAGGAAACATCTGAAAAGCAAAGAAAAAGAGATAAACGAGGTGCTCAGGAAAAATGGAACCGGACCAGTCAGGATTGTTTTGCCAGAAGAACTTTAGACCTTGCCCTTTTGAGGCTTTCAATGTCCCTCATGACATTAACAGACATGCCTCTTTTCACCATGTCGGCAATCATAACAGCCTCTTCTTTGGATATAGTGCTCTTAACAGCCAGCCTTTCCATGAAGGACTTGCCGAAAGTCCTGTCCGCCCCTTTAGACCTTGCCATAAAGTGATATGTGCTTTCGGCATATATAAACCTTTCCACAAGTCCATAACCAAAGAGGTGCGCATAAGATTAAGTCGCTGATTAACAGCAAAAAAGGAAGGCTGGCATTGCAGCTCATCATCATAGCTGCCGCTTTGTTTGTCGCGGCGTTTGCAGCAAGGACAACGGCAACAGCAAGCTGTAATTTCCTGTCAAGCTGCCCATCGCCAAATACTTCCGTGCTTTTTGTGAGGAATGACACAGCCGGCTACCTGAACGCGCATGCTCAATTGCCTACAAACGGCTCTTATCCTTTTGCGCTGTGCTGCGACTTCGGAATGGCTGTAAGCACAGCATGCCCCGGAAACGCAACATTCCTGAACCTCTCAAACGTGACCAATGCGCACCTGCAAGCCGGGAACAGCACAGCACAGGCATACGGCAACGGAGTATGCCTGTCCACGAACAACGGCTCAATAGCGGTTGCGTACGGCGGCTGCCCTGACGGCTACTCTCAGGCTGCGAGCATCAGCAACGACACAAACGCCCACATAGGCGACTCAAACGAGTACTCATTAAAGCTGTGCATACGGGCAGCAATAAGGCCAACGCCAGCGTTTGTAAGCCCAACATGGAATGACAACCAAAGCGTCAGCATAAGGAGGAACTACAGCTACGTCAACATATCGGTTGCAAACGGCACAACTGTGGACACTGTGATAGTGAACTGGAACGGGAGCAATGTTACTCTTGAAAACACCAGCTTCGTCTCTTCGCTATACATGAGCCCTGACCTTGTGCTGTGGCTCACCCTGAACAACAACACGAGAGACAGGAGCAGGTATAACAATCACGGCGTGCAGTTCAGCGGAGTAAACTGCTCAGCGTCGGTTGACGGAGTGTATGGAAGTGGGTGCCGTTTTTATGGTGCAGATGAACGCATCAATATCAGCGATTCAAACAGTCTTGACATTGTAGGGGGGAATGTCACCGTGCTGCTGTGGATTAACAAGACTGACGGCAACTCAAGAAGGTTTATGTGGAAAGGATTTCCCGAAGCCCAAACCACATTGAACTACGCGTTTGGCTTCA
>JACPIG010000085.1 GCA_016188205.1 Candidatus Woesearchaeota archaeon | reverse complement strand
CCGAGCTGAAAAAAAGGGTTGAGCAAGTAAGGAGCGAGCTTCCTGAACTGCAGCACGTGATAGTTACAGACTACCAAAGCGACACCAATAACAGCAACGACAAAACAGCAGTTGACTTCAAGCAGGCTGAAAAGATGCCTGCAACATTTAATGTGGAAAGCATGCAGCCTGACGACTACGCGTTCATGCTATACACATCAGGAACAACAGGAAAGCCAAAAGGGGTTGTTCACTGCCACAAAGCGATTCTGCACGAGCACATGACCGCAAAATGGGTGCTGGACATAAAGGATGAGGATTGTTACTGGTGCACTGCAGACCCTGGGTGGATAACGGGAATAGCTTACGAGATACTGGGAAGCTGGAGCAACGGCGCAACAACAATCGTATATGAAGGAAGATTTGATGCAGACAAATGGTATGAAGTGATAGAGAAGCACAAAGTCAGTATCTGGTACACGGCGCCAACAGCAATAAGGATGCTGATGCAAAGCGACTCTCACGAGCCACTAAACCCCGAAGCAATAAGGTGGGGACTCAAGGAACTGGGGCTGCCATTCCATGACAACTGGTGGCAGACAGAAACAGGAGGGATGCTGATAGCGAACTACCCGTGCATGGACATAAAGCTTGGCTCAATGGGAAAGCCGTTCCCGGGAATAACCGCAGCAATAGTTGACGACGACGGAAAAGCGTTGCCCACGGGGCAGGAAGGAAACCTCGCCATAAAGCCCGGCTGGCCATCAATGATGAAAACCATATGGAACAGGCCTGAGAAATATAATGAATACTTCAAAGGAAACTGGTACATATCCGGGGACAGGGCGTTAATGGACGCAGACGGGTACTTCTGGTTCGTCGGAAGAGCAGATGATGTGATAAAAACAGCAGGAGAAAGAGTCGGGCCTTTTGAAGTTGAAAGCGCACTGATAGAGCACCCGGCAGTAGCTGAGGCAGGAGTCATAGGAAAGCCTGACCAGATGAGAGGGGAGATAATAAAGGCGTTCCTCAAGCTAAGACCTGGCTTTACCGGCTCGCCGCAGCTTGAAGAAGAGATAAAGGAGTTCATAAAGAAAAAGCTGGCAGGGCACGCATACCCGCGCGAGATAGCTTTTGTGGACACGCTGCCAAAGACAAGAAGCGGCAAGATAATGAGAAGGGTACTAAAAGCAAGGGAACTCGGGCTGCCTGTCGGGGATTTGTCTACGCTGGAAGAATACTGAAAGCGATAAAGGGCTATGCTACGCCCGTATCTTACCTATACAATTCCTTCGGAATCTTTAACTCGTTGCCTGAGAACACTATCTCTTCACATTCAGATATGGCCTTCTTGCATATCGCCAGCATGTACTCATATTTGCCGGCAACCTCTTCGCTCCTGATAGAAGAACCATATCTCGCATTTTCTCTTTCATCCACATCTTTCCGGTTTCATTTTCTTGCCACGCTTTCCATAAACTTGATAAATTTTTCCTGACCAAACAGAACAATTCCTTTCTTGATTGCACCAATAAATGCCATATTCGGCTTTCTGAGCTCCTGCCTTAACTCTGCCTGGGTGAAATTTATTGCGTGTATTTTCTTAATTTGTGTTTTTTGAATGTTCCTGATTGATTCTGCAATTTCCACAAACCTGCTTTTGTTAGAAACCACTCCCAAAACATCAATATCGCTGGCTTCACGCGGCGAATTAATTATGCTCCCATAGAGCACAAGGAAATCCAGCTTATTCTTCAATTCTGCAAAAACATTAAGCCATCTTTGATTTTTCAAGGCATTCTCAGTTAAGCAAAGAGCCAGATTTTTCCACACAAGGGGGTTATCCCAATTCAAGCCCATGCTATAAGCGCTTGTCTTTCCATTTCCGATTTTATAAAGAACAATAAGCTTTCCTGACTGCATTCGTTTAATGAGCTTCCACGCCCCCACCCTGCTTAACCCGGTTTCTTTTGTCAGAGACGTTACAGTCGGCCGGGAAGAAAAGTCTTTCAACAAGTATTCCAAAACCCTTGATACTGACTTGCTGCTTTTCATCCCGCCCCTTACTTTAAGTTAATAGTTATTAACTTAATGTTAATAGTATATTTAAAGGTTTTGATTTCAAAAGAAATATAAACACTCTCACAGTAACCTCTGCCATGCTTAGAACCCATACATGCGGCGAGCTGAAGAGGAAGGACATAGGGAAACATGCCTCTTTGTGCGGGTGGGCACATTCAAGGCGGGACCATGGCGGAGTCATCTTTATAGATTTAAGGGACAGGTATGGGCTGACACAGATAGTGTTTGACCCGTCCCACAGCAAGGAAACGCATGCAATGGCTGAGAGGATAGGAAGGGAATTCGTGCTTAAAGCAGAAGGAAAGGTAAGGAAAAGGCTTGAGGGTATGATTAACAGGAATCTGGCAACAGGAGAAATAGAAGTGCTTGTTGACAAGCTGGAAATAATAACCGCAGCGAAGACGCCGCCGATAGAGATAGATGACGGAATTGCTGCAAGCGAGGAAACGCGGCTGAAGTACAGGTATCTTGACCTGAGAAGGCCTGTTATGCAGAAGCACCTTGCCTTCAGGAATGAAGTGACAAAAGCTGTAAGGGACTATTTTGACAAAAAAGGGTTCATAGAGGTAGAAACGCCAATGCTGATAGCATCAACGCCTGAAGGGGCAAGGGACTATGTCGTTCCTTCGCGGCTGCACAAAGGCAAATTCTATGCGCTGCCGCAAAGCCCGCAGCTGTACAAGCAGATACTCATGATAGCAGGGCTTGACCGATACTTCCAAATCGCACGATGCCTAAGGGACGAGGACTTAAGGCAGGACAGGCAGCCTGAGCACACCCAGATAGACCTTGAAATGTCGTTTGTTTCCAAAGAGGACGTGATGGAAACTGTGGAAGGAATGTACAGGGACGTGTTCAGGAAACTTCTGAAGACAGAGCTTAAGAAGTTCCCTGTGCTGACTTATAATGAATCAATGGAGAAGTATGGAACAGACAAGCCAGACCTGAGAATAGGGCTGGAACTCACGGATGTTACTGAAATAGCGAAAAGCTCAGAATTCAATGTTTTCAAGGAGGCGGAAGCAGTCAAATGCCTGCCCGTCCCCAAAGATATAGGGCGCAACGAAATAGACAAGCTCATAGAGTGGGCAAAGGGGCAGGGAGCAAAAGGGCTTGCGTGGATGAAAGTAACAAAGACAGGGCTTGAAAGCTCAATCACAAAATACTTCAGCAGCGAAGTGCAGAAAAAGCTTCTGCAGAAAACAAAGGCGAAGGGCGGCGTGATATTCTTCGTTGCAGACAAAAAGGCAAAGGCGAACGAAGTCCTTTCCAGGCTCAGGGACAAGCTCGGAAAAGAGCTTGGAATGATAAATGAGAAAGAGTTCAGGTTCTGCTGGGTTGTTGACTTCCCCATGTTTGAGTGGAAGGAGGAC
>JACPIG010000086.1 GCA_016188205.1 Candidatus Woesearchaeota archaeon | reverse complement strand
GCGACCTCGCACTTGTCAGCAAGACCTGCGGCAACAATGTTCTTGGCCACGTAGCGCGCAGCATAAGCGCCGCTCCTGTCAACCTTAGTGGAGTCTTTGCCGCTAAAACAGCCTCCTCCGTGCCTGCCAACGCCGCCGTAAGTGTCAACAATGATTTTGCGCCCTGTGACGCCGGTGTCTCCCTCAGGTCCGCCAATAACGAACTTGCCTGTCGCGTTTATGTGCACCTTTGTGCTGCTGTCAAAATAGCTGCCAAGCACTGGCTTTATTACCTTCGCAAGGATTTCCTGCTTAAACTCTTCACTTGTCTGCCCATTCTTTTCTGTCCACGCATCCGTGTGCTGCACAGCAATGACAACAGCAGAAACCCTCCTGGGAACTTCATCATGGTACTCCACGCTTACCTGCGACTTACCATCAGGGCCAATGTTAATTATGATGCCCTTCTTCCTGACCTCAGCAAGCCTCCTTGTAAGCCTGTGCGCAAGCATAATCGGAAGCGGCATCAGCTCTTCAGTCTCGCGGCACGCATAGCCGTACATCATGCCCTGATCGCCAGCGCCCTGCTCCTTCCCTTCCTTCTCGTCAACGCCCTGAGCAATATCGGGGCTCTGGCTATGGATGGAAACAAGAACGCCAGCATCTTCGTGGTCAATGCCGAATGCAGGGTTTGTGTATCCAATCTCCTTCAACGTGCGGCGCACAATTGCCTGCACATCAGCAAAACCCTTTGTAGTCACTTCACCTGCAACAACAACCAGCCCGGTGGTTGTCAGGCACTCAACAGCAACCCTGGATGTATTGTCCTGAGCGTAAAGGTCGTCAAGGATTGCGTCGCTTATCTGGTCACAGATTTTGTCAGGGTGCCCTTCGGTAACGGACTCAGAAGTAATGTATTTTATCCTTGCCATAAAAAAGCCTCCGAAGCCATAAAGAACGAAAACAAGGCAGCCAAATAAAAAGGTTTCTGAACAAAATATTCCTTTGAGAATAATGCATCGGCAAACAAGCAACAAATAAAACAAAGGCTACTCAAGCTCCAGCTCTATGCCGCCCAAATAGGAAACCAATTTAAAAAGGTTTGTTTTCATGAAGGAAATGCAGGCAAAAAAGATTCTTACGAGAGCGTTGCTTGCCCTTGCTGTGCTGGCAGCCACCCAGCTAATAGTCCTTGCCAACTTCATGCTGCTGCTCTTCAACGAGGGCTATTACCACAGGGAGTTCTCAAAGCTGGGCGCATATGAGCAGCTTGATGATGCAGACGCAATAAACAGAGGCATACTTGAATACTACAACGGCAAAAAGGAACGCGTGGAGAGCGACCTGTTCAATGAGAGGGAAAAAGCGCATCTCGCCGACGTGAAGAGCGTGGTTAAAAAAGCTGAGAGTTACATGCTCTCACTGGCAATTGCAGGCGTTTCGCTGCTTCTGACAATATCCGCCCTTGCCGGAAACAAAAAAAGAGCCTTAAGCCATGCAGTAAAAGTCCTGCTGTTAAGCAGCGCGGCAGTAATAATTGTTTCCGCAGCGCTTTTCCTCGCTTCAAGCATGTTTCCGCAGATGTTTGAAACATTCCATAAGCCATTCTTCGCGCCAGGAACATACATATTTGAAGAAAGCGACACGCTGATACGGCTATACCCCCAGCAGTTCTTCTATGATTTCGCTTACACAGCAGTCCTTAACAGCGCAATAACAGCGGGAATAATAATGGCGGCAGTCATGACAGCACATTTGGGGGTTAAAGCAAAACTATTTAAACATCCTGGCTTAACAAATAAACGGTGATGCGAAATGGCAAAAGCAAAGGCAAAGAAAGCTGCGACGAAGAAAACATCAGGCAAGGAAATGTCAGGGTGCGGGTGCTGCTAGGCACGGTCATGCACTCTAGGCACGCCATCCAAAAATTTATAAAGAACCTTGGCGTAGCCGATTAGTGGTTGTGTTGAAAACCGAGCTCCCGAGCGCATTTGGCAATGTTGTTTCTCGCGCCGCAGAGCTTATTGCAAAAAGGAAGGCATACGTTTTCATAGCTGCGCTTGTCATTGCTCTCCTGTACATATTCCGCTCCGGGTTTGCGGCAGTGCTGACAATCAGCGTGCTTTTCGCACTGTCTGCGGTTTCAACCCTCTACAAGCGCTACTTCAGGGTGCCGCCGGCATTTGAGCTTATGACCTTCTCAGTAGTCGTTGTAACAGCAAAATACGGCTTCCTTGCAGGGTTCATATTCGGACTAATTGCACAGCTCACATCAGAAGCGCTGCACGGGGCAATAGACGCGCAGATAATCATATTCGTGCCTGCAAGAGCTCTGCTTGCGCTCGCAACATGGATGGGGATAAACCTTTTCGGAATAACAGACCTCTTCAAGCTCGGCATAATAGCCATAATCGCATACAACCTGATGGTGCAGCCCGTATCATGGTTCATAGGCGATGTGCAGCTCAAGACAAAGACGATATTCTACTCAATATTCTATACTGTCTTCAACCTAGTAATATTCTCAACACTGAGCAAGCCGGCAGCTTTCCTCCTGGGGCTGTAGCAACGCATTCTGTGTTTGGGGTGGCAATGTGCGATAAACGCAAAAATTTTAAAGAACCTTTCCTACAAATACCCATGCTTACAGCGCTTCTTTATCCCATTGCCGGACTATTTTATTGGAAACAGCTTATTTATGATTGGAAAAAGAAAAAATGACGAATTTACCCGCTAAGCACATTCTTTCAAATAAACCAAATGAATACCTCCAGCAAGGAACAAGCCATTGTGGAGTATATTCTATAAAAGCCATCTTAAGCGCTTATGGGTTGGATAATAAATCTCATCCTAAATTTTACCATCCAAATTGGTGTGGACAGATAACAGGTTTGACTTTAGGAAAGAACTATTACGTAAAAATTCTGAAATCTTATGGAATAGCTGCAGAGAGAAAAAGCGCAGAAAACTTATCAGATTCTGAAAAAATAATCCTTCTGAGAACATTACTAGCACGGAATACACCCGTAATGATTCGTATAGGCAATGGCTATTATCACAGTGATGAATACAAGCCCATCTTGGGAAAAGTTGTAGCGCACTGGATTACTTTATGGGGCTACGACGACGAGAAACAGCTTTTCTATGCTTATGATTCTGGAATGCTTAGGCAACACCGGGACAAAACCACACCCATAGGCAATACAATCAGAACATACAAGGAAATACTTAGAGACTGGAATTTCGGCAGATGGCAACCATGGACGTGGCCGCTTTCGGGAATGGAAAATTGCCTATATATAAAGGTAAATATAAAGGTAAAGTGAGCCCGGAGGGATTCGAACACTCCATCGACCGGTCCGAAGCCGGTAATGTTGTCCATTACACCACGGGCCCTTTGTGTAATTGTAGAGAGAGGCTGTATAAAAAACTATTTGTAAAACTATATAAACAGCAGGGCTATTACTGGACAAACCAGAAAACGCAAATGGCAGCCAAAGGCATAAGAACGTGGGCAAGGGCAAAGTTCGGAATACAGCAGAGGTTCAGCAGCCTCCTTGAATGGTGCCTGAGAAAGAAGCTCCGCATAGCATTGGCATTGGCAGCAGCAATAGCCGCGTTTTTCCTTTTCAGCCTGCTCAAAGGCGTATTTCTTGTGGCACTCTTCATAGTCGCAGGCGCGGCATCACTTCTCTACAACAGGTTCATAAGGACGTCCCTCGGCATAGAACTAATAACTCTGGCAATTGTGCTGACAGGACGCCTTTACGGGCCCGGCGCAGCAATATTTTCAGGCTTCACGGCACTTCTGCTTGCAGAGCTCGCAACAGAGTCGCTGCAGCACAAAACAATAGTGTCATTCACAGGAATATTCGTCATCGGATTCCTTACACAGTTCTTTTCAGGCGCAAGCATAATGCTTGAAGGAATAGCCCTGACACTTGTTTATGACGCCATAATAATGCCAGGCTACCTTATCCTTGGAAGCAACCCTGCAAGGTGCATTTTATTCCTCGTCACGCACATAGCATTCAACATCTGGCTGTTCACAACAGTTGCGCCGTTAATAGCAGGAATCCTTATTTAGGGCATTGGCTATTTCCTGCCAAGAGTTATCTCAATCGCGCTTACCCTGACAAGCTTCCCTTCCTTATTCTGGAACTCCTCAGAGCCGGTTACTATGCCCTTAACGCCAGCCTGGCCCTCAAGAAACCGCTTGGTTGCGACCTCAGCAACATCAACCGCCCTTGAAATAAACTTTCCCCTTGCCTTTATGACTATCTCATCCGCATTCTTCATCGTGAACTGCATAACCACTGCGGTGACGTAGTTCATGAACGGCTTAGGGCCGATGAAAATTGAGTTGTCAGACGTCATCCTTGCCACCTCGCTGCATTAAAGTCGTTCAAACATAGCAAAATCGCTTCCGTGAACCAAACCAGACACCATTATAACTGCACAATATTTAAAGGTTTGGTTGCAGAACATAGAAACATTTTAATAAGCCGCCCCTATTGGAAACAGCCATGTACAAGCAGGTGATACTCGCAAGGCAGGACCTGAAGATGAAGGCAGGAAAGCTCGCAGCGCAGGTAGCTCATGCATCACTGGAGGCAGCGCTTAACAGCGACAGGAAAACTCTTGGCGAATGGCTGGACGAAGGGGGCAAAAAAGTTGTCCTTAAGGCAGCTGACGAGAAAGAGCTGCTCAAGCACAAGCAGCTTGCAGACAGGGAAAAGCTGAAAAACGCGCTCATAAGGGATGCTGGAAGGACTGCCCTGAAGCCGGGAACAATAACGTGCCTCGGCATAGGGCCTGACAAGGAGGAAAAGATAGACAGGGTGACAGGAAAGCTAAGGATGCTTTGAAAAACATTTTAGTGGTAAAAAGGAAACAGCAAAAATATTATTAAAGGGAAAAAGACAGCAGGACTAAATATGGCTGCGACAAAGCTGCAGTGGAAGATAGGAGGCGAAGCGGGATTCGGCATAATGACAGCCGGGCTTGTTTTCTCAAAGTCGTTCACAAGGGCAGGCTACCATGCCTTCGGATACACCGAATACCCATCGCTGATAAGGGGCGGGCACAACACCTATCAGGCAGCAATATCGGCAGGCAGCATCGGAGCGCCCATAAAGGCAGTGCACGTGCTTGTCGCCCTGAACCGCGAAGCAATAGACCTGCACAAGGCAGAGCTGTCACAAGGAGCAGCAGTTATTTACGATTCTGAAAAGATGCAGGCTGAGCAGGACGAATTCGGAAGGGAAACAATACCTGTGCCAGTGCCGTTCTCAAAAATAGCAAAGGAAGTTGCGGGGCTTGAGCTCATGTCCAACAATGTTGCCCTCGGCGCATCAATCGCCGTTCTTGGGCACGACATAGAGCTTCTGCTTGGCGCAATAAATGACCAGTTCAAAGGAAAAGGCGGAGAGATAATCACAAAAAACCTGAGCGCTGCAAAGGCAGGCTACGACTATGTGAAAAAAAACTTTCCAGAGCCGTTCAAACACTCACTGGAAAAGCCAAACAAGCCGGAAACAAAGCTTCTCATAACAGGAAACGAGGCAATAGGAGCGGGAGCAATAGCAGCAGGATGCAAATTCTATTCCGGATACCCAATGACGCCAACATCCAACATTCTGCACTTCATGGCTGCAAACGAAAGGAAATATGGCATGGTTGTGAAGCAGGCAGAAGACGAGATATCAGTCATAAACATGGCAATAGGAGCGGGGTTTGCAGGAGCAAGGGCAATGGTTGCAACATCAGGAGGAGGATTCTGCCTGATGACAGAAGGATACGGATTAGCTGGAATGACAGAAACGCCTGTCGTAATAGTCATGGGACAGAGAGGCGGGCCGTCAACAGGGCTCCCAACATGGACAGAGCAGGCAGACCTGAAATTCGTCCTTAACGCTGCGCATGGCGAGTTCCCAAGAATAGTGGTTGCCCCGGGAGACATGGAAGAGCTGTTTTACTGGACAATGAAAGCATTCAACCTCGCAGAGAAATACCAGACACCCGTAATAGTAATAACTGACAAGCACCTGTGCGAAAGCCACGCATCAGTGGACAGGCTGGATGCGAAGGCAGTAAAGATAGAAAGGGGCGAAATGGTGGAAGAACAGGCTGCAAACTACAAGCGCTACGCAATAACGGAAACAGGCGTCTCGCCGAGAGCCCTGCCCGGGCAGCCGGGAAACATATTTGTTGCCAACAGCGACGAGCACGACGAAACAGGGCTTTCCACAGAAGACGCACATATGAGGAAGGCGATGATGGACAAAAGGATGAGGAAGCTGCAATACGCCGCAAAAGACATAGGCGCAGAAGGGGCAAAGGTTTACGGCCCTAAACGGGCAGACATAACCCTCATAGGGTGGGGCTCAACAAAAGGCGCAATACTTGACTCTATCGAAGCACTTGCAGAGCAGGGCATAAAGGCAAACTTCCTGCACATAATAGCAGCAAGCCCGTTCCCAACAGAAGCTGTTTCAAAGGCATTGAGGGCGAGAAAGCCAAAGCTCATGATAGAGAACAACTACTCAGGCCAGATGGCAGCAGTCATAAGGGAAAAAACAGGCATAGAGATAAGGCACAAGCTGCTCAAGTATGACGGCAGGCCCATATACCCGGAAGAAATAGCCGAGGAAGTAAAGAAGGTGCTGAAAGAATGACAAGCCCCATAAACCCGCAACAGCTCAACTCAGGGGTGTTTCCGAACTGGTGCCCGGGATGTGTCCTTCCGGGAACTATAATCCACACGAATCCTGATGTAAAGCCAATTGAAACCCTAAAGGCCGGCGATAAGGTTCTCGGAAGCGATGGCAAATACCATAGAATTACGGAGACCATGGTGCACAGGCATCAGGGGAAG
>JACPIG010000087.1 GCA_016188205.1 Candidatus Woesearchaeota archaeon | reverse complement strand
GCTTCTATAAATAACCAAAGCCACGCTTTTGGGCCTAAGCTCAATTCCAGAAGCTGCTCGTATGGCTGCATGCACTTCCTGAACTGCCTCGTCGCTGCTTATCTGCGGCTCAGAATCAACGTCTATGCCGCCCAGATAGTTTGAGTTCACTATCACAAGCTTGTCGTCAGAATAAACCATTACGATGTAGCCGTTTTCAACAGGCACATCCCTGTAAAGCTGCCCGTATGTCGCATACCATACCCCGCTCTGCTGGCTATAAGCTACTGTGTCGTATTCTGCCCTTTTCAGCTGCATGTCATCAGGGCTTATTCTTAGAAACGCCCTGTTTCTTTCCATGAATCCCTTTGCAACGCTGTCTATATTGCCTTTTGTAAGACTTCTGCCTGTGGCCATGCTTCCTATGAGCTTGCTTGGCGCGGCTCCACCGCCTGCTCCCGCAGCTTCACCGGCTGCTGCATTGCCTTCGCCTTCCATGCTGCTGCCTTCTCCTTTTCCTTCCATAACATTGCCTTCGCCTTTTCCATATTCTATTTTCCATCCTGAGAAGTCGTCCGGTTTAGGGTAGTTTGCCGCTGCCGCTATAACGACTATGGCTGTAATGATGGCTGCCAGTATGAAGAGTATAAAAGAGGCTGTTATGAGCGACCAAATCCGTTTATGGCTTTCCATAAGCATCAGCTTTCATTCAGGTTACAAACAGCTGCTTCTGGCTTACAAAATTGCCTTGGGAGTCATAATACAGGTTCCACATTGGCTGCTTGCCGCTGCCCACTGATGCCTGCCACATCGGCTCGCCTGGCTTACCCTGCTCGGCTGGCTTGCCGCCAGCACTGCCATCACTGCCGGCAGTAATCTGCGTTATGGATATGATGTTTTCCTCATTAACCTCAAACACAAGTTTGTTGCCGGCTATTCCGTAGTATTCAATCTGCTTTCCAACAAGGTCTTTCCTTATCTTTTCCTTTGCCTGAGCTTCGCTTAAGGCGCAGCCGCTTATAAGAACAATCGCCGATATGAGTGCAATTACCAGTGCCAGTGCAAACCTTCTCATTAAGATACCCCCTAGAAGCCTGGATTAAGTCAGTATATAAATACTTTTACACTGAGAATTGCGCCAGTAACTCAACTAATCAGCGCAATTCTCTATAGAGGACTTTGAATAACCCCCATTTACTTCAAAATTCAAAGTCCTTCTTAGAGAGGTTTGATATATTTTAGTGGGTTATTCAAACCTCTCTATACTTTCTTCTTCCTCATCATCAGGAATGCCGCAACAAGCCCGACAGCAACAATGGCTGCAGCAATAACGATTCCAGTGACAGGTATTTTTCGCTTTTCAGGTGGTGGAACTGGCTTCTCCTCCGGCTTGGGCTTCTCCTCCGGCTTGGGGCAGTCTGAAGGGCAGCTTTCATATGTTTCTCCTGACTCGCAGGCATTGTTGCCGCATACCGGGGCAGAAGGCGTCACATTCTCCTCCTTCTTTGGCGCAGTGGGAGCAGCGGGCTTCTTATCGCCTGTAACAGCGAACAGGGAGAACCCTGTGACCGTTGCCTCAAAGTAATAATAGGTATTGTCTTCCTTGAGGAATGTTGTTGGCTGCTTTGCCCATGCGTTGCTTACAAACTTTGTCAGTGCAATCGTCTTGACGTCTATTCCATTGTCAACAGCCCACTTCTTCGTAACCTGGAACTTTACCTTTCCGCCCTGTATTTCTGTGTCCTTTATGTTGGTCTTTGTTATTGTCAGGTACTGGTAAACTGCTCCTGCATCAGAGCTTATGGCAATTTGCTGTCCTGAGCCCAGTGTTGTTTGCTTGACTGTTATCTGCGGGTTTGTGACTGTGCCTGATGTTGTTACTTCTATTGATGATATGCTTGTGTCAGCTGCCTTTGTGAACGGGAAGGTGGCTGTTCCTCCTGAAGCAACTGTGCCTGACACTGTTGAGGTTTCTGAAACTGCTGCTGTTCCTCCTCCGCCTCCTCCTGAGCTTCCTCCGCCACCGCTTCCTCCGCCGCTGCTTGACGAAGAGGCTGCTGAAACAGTAAGCGTTAAATTCCTGTCAGATGTATTGCCGATATTGCCGCTTGTATCATTAGCATAAAACTTAACATACCATGTCCCAGTAGGCGAAACCGTGGTAAAATTCAGCTCATACCTGAGCAGGTTACCTGCGCCATTAGTCCCTCCTGCCGGAGACATTGAATAATTTGTCTTTGCAGCACTGGAGTCTTCAAGCTCTGCAGAGACGTTACTGATGCTATTTGAGGCGTCAGTAACATTAACATTGAAAGTAACAATTCCTCCAACAGTCACGGATGTAGCGCTCTGAGTTGTCGAATTAAAAACAGGCGGAGCATTGCAGGCAGTTGCCTGGCATGTGCCTGATGTTGCATTGTTCAGTATCTCTGTGCTTCCAGAGCAGCAGTAGCCGCCAGAGCACGCGTTTGAGTTGTTGCACGCTGCGCTGTTGGCGATTTCGGTAAAGGTGAGGTTGAACCATTGCCCAGGGACATCGCTAGGATGTGTTCCCTCACTAAAGTTTTCAGGAGTCGCATTATCCGGAGGCGAGCCCCAGATCCTGAACGACACCAGGTTGCCAGGGTTGCCGTCTATGGTGAGGAGGTAATACCCTGAACTGACAGAGCCTATGGTTCCTGTTGTTATCTGGTCCTTCCATACGCTATTAAGATATATGTCAACTGGAACGCCCCTCTGAGCTGTAAGATTGTTTCCGCTGTCATTGGTTATCTTTACAAGACCTCTCCAAGTGCCTTTTGCTGCAATAGCAGGCAAAGACAATCCAAGTAGCAATATGCAGAACACAGCCAAAAGCACTACCACCCTTCTCATTTTTTCCCTTTACCCCGCTGAAAGAACATACTAAAAGTTAAATAAAATAAAAAGTGATCAGGTTATTATCTTGCAGCACAACTCAAACCTGTCTGTCCCGGTCATGTTTATCTCGTAGTCCTTGTCATTGCTGTTGTTGACATACTGCAGGCTGCTTCCAGCCCAGTCTGTCCTTAGGAATGTTCTCCAGCTTGGGCTTGCCTCTGTGCCGATATTGTAGTAAACCACGTTGTAGGTGCTTCCAAGCCCGCCTATGTCACTAAGCACGGCTGATATGTTCCATGTCTGTGTGCTGCCTGAAGCCCAGCCCCATGACTCCATGGTTGATGTCTGCGGGACCCTTACGCTTGAGCTGATTGAGCTTGGCCATGATGGGCTGTCATGCCATACCTTCACATACCTCTTGAACCTTGATGTGTTCACAACAACATTGTTGCCTGCAAGGTCCTTGACAGCTCCTCCATACAGGGTTATGTTGACTCCTGTCGGGTCGTTGCGCTGTATCTTCCTGGCAGCAGAGTCCTGGCCGCTTGTGAGCTTTATTACGACTGTGCTGCTGT
>JACPIG010000088.1 GCA_016188205.1 Candidatus Woesearchaeota archaeon | reverse complement strand
TGTGGGCAGCGAGGTTGAGCTGCTTGAAAGGTTCGTCCAGCTTGTTGAGGAATATAAGCCTGACATGATAACGGGCTATTATTCTGACGCGTTTGACCTTCCTTTCATAGCGGCGAGGGCTGAGAAGTACAGGATAGAGCTTAACCCCGGGCTTGACTACTCACCTATTAAAGTGAACAGGAAACAGTCCGTGTTTTCCGGGATAACGGGAATTGCCCACTTTGACGTGCTCAGGTTTGTGAAGAAGGTGTTCGGCCGCTCGCTAAAGACAACAGCTTATGACCTTAACTCGGTTGCCGTAGAGGTCCTTGATGAAAGGAAGGACGACGTGGACTTAAGCAGGCTTTATGCTGCGTGGGAAAGCAACACAGACCTTGAGGCTTTCTGCAAATACAACCTGCAGGACGCTGTGCTCACCTTGAAGCTTGCCGAAAAGCTTCTTCCCAATGTTGTTGAGCTGGTTAAGGTTGTCAGGCTTGCAATTGATGACGTGAGCAGGATGAGCTTTTCGCAGCTGGTGGAGTGGTTCATGATAAAGGAGGCGAAGAACTTCAACGAGCTTGTGCCAAACAGGCCTGCTTATGTTGAGTCCAGGCAGAGGTTTGAGAGCACATATGAAGGCGCATACGTCTATGAGCCGACTCCGGGGCTTTACAGGGACATAACAGTGTTTGATTTCAGGAGCCTGTATCCGACGATAATCTCGGCACACAACATAAGCCCTGACACGATTAACTGCGACTGCTGCATTGAGGAGGACTTGGTTCCTCAGCCGGGCTCCAGGACGTGGTTTTGCAGGAAGAGGAAGGGGTTCATCTCAACAGTCATTGAGGGGATTATAACGAGAAGGCTGAGGATAAAGGAGATAATGAAGACAGCAGGGGAGAACAGGATGCTGAAGGCGAGGGAGGAGGCGCTCAAGACCATCGCTAACTCAATGTACGGCTACTTAGGCTTCTTCGGGGCAAGGTGGTATAGCGTGGAATGCGCAAGAAGCATAACTGCTTATGGCAGGCATTACATAATGAGCGTCATTGAGAAGGCAAAAAAGGATTTTTCAGTGCTTTATTCTGACACTGACTCAATATTCATCTCGCTCGGGGGGAGGACAAGGCATGATGCTGAGCGCTTTGCGAATGACATCAACAGCTCGCTTCCGGGGCTTATGGAGCTTGAGTATGAGGGCTTTTATCCTGCAGGGATTTTTGTCGCTGTGAAGGCAAGGGGCTACGGAGCAAAGAAGAAATACGCGCTTTTGACAGAGGACGGCGGCATCAAGATAAGGGGCTTTGAGACTGTTAGGCGTAACTTGTCATTAATATCCAAGGAAGTGCAGGAAAAAGTGATAGGGATGCTTCTGAAGGGGCATGAGCCGGAGAAAGCCGCTGAGTACGTGAAGGGAGTTATAGAAATGCTAAGGGCGAAGTCCGCGCCTGTGGAGAAGCTGGTGATAAAGACGCAGCTGCAGAAAGAAGTGGGCAGCTATGACTCCATAGCGCCGCATGTAGCTGTTGCAAAGAGGATGAGGCAGCAGGGGAAGGACGTGGGCATAGGCGCAACCATAAGCTACGTGGTTGTTGAGGGCGAGGACAAGATAAGCGGGAGGGCAAAGATGCCTGAAGAGGTAAAAGAGGGGGAGTACGATGCCGAATACTATATCCACAACCAGATAATTCCTTCTGTTGGGAAGATATTTGAGATATTCGGAATAAACATAATTGAGTTTATAGAGCCGAAGCTGCAGAAAAAGCTGGACGCGTTTTTCGGGTAGGCTGGCGAAAAATTTAAATATGTGATATCACATACCGGTTCACATGGCAAACATAACTCTGGCTATACCTGAAGAGCTGCATAGAAAGATGAGGAGGCATAAGGACCTAAGATGGAGCGGTCTTGTGAGAAGCGTAATAGAGGAAAAGATAAATGATTTGGAGGAGATGGACAGGCTGTTGGCAAAGAGCAGGCTTACCGAGAAGGATGCGCTGGAAATAAGCGAAAAGATTAAAAAAGCAGTGGCAAAAAGGCTGGGATTTACCAGATGAAAATAGTTATAGATGCGAACATACTGGTTTCTGCTTTAATAAGGGACTCTGTCACCAGGAAGCTTCTGGTCAGGCTGCAAGCCGATTTTTACACTCCCGGAAAATGCATTGAGGAAGTATTGCGCTACAAAGGGCTTATTGTAAAAAAAGCCAGCATAACGGATTTAGCATTTAACCGCATAATGCGTGAGCTGCTGGAAAAGATAACAATATTAAGCGATGGGCAAACAACCCTTTACAGGGATGAGGCGCGTAAGCTTATGGAAAACATAGACATTAATGATGCGGCTTTTGTTTCGGCGGCAATGGCTGTGAAAGCGGATTATATCTGGAGCAACGACAGGCACTTCAGGCAGCAAAATAAAGTAAAGGTACTGACGACAGAAGATATAGTTAAGATGTTGTCACGGTGGCAGTTATGAAACTAATAGCAGACCTTCATCTCCACAGCCATTATGCGAGGGCTACAAGCAAGGAGCTTAACCTTGCGAACCTTGAGAAGTATGCGCGCATTAAAGGGCTGGGGCTTCTTGGCACAGGCGACTTTCAGCACCCCAAATGGAGGCAGGAAGTGAAGAGCTCGCTTTCAGAGGACGAAAGCGGAATTCTGAGGAGCAGCACGGGCTTCCCGTTCATCTGGCAGACAGAGATTTCCCTGGTCTACACGCAGGGTGGAAAAGGAAGGAGGGTGCATCATATTATCCTTGTGCCAGGCAGCGAGGTTGCTGAGCAGGCATCTGCGGCGCTTGGAAGAAAAGGGCGGCTTGACTATGATGGCAGGCCCATATTCGGGTTCAGCAGCATTGAGCTTGTTGATTTGATGATGGCTATATTCAGCAGCATTGAGCTTGTTGATTTGATGATGGCTATAAGCCCTGACATAGAGATTATACCTGCCCACGCATGGACGCCGTGGTTCTCAGTCTTCGGGAGCAATTCCGGCTTCAACTCAATTAAGGAATGCTTCCAGGACAGGGCTGACAAAATCCATGCAATCGAAACTGGCTTAAGCTCTGATCCTCCGATGAACTGGCGCATAAGCGGTCTGGACAGGATAGCGTTAATTTCAAATTCTGACAGCCACAGCTACTGGCCCTGGCGCATAGGAAGGGAAGCAAACATATTTGACCTGAAAGAGTTAAGCTACAAAGCCATAATCATGGCTATAAGGAACAGGGAGCTTGCAGCAACGATAGAGGTTGACCCTGCATACGGCAAATACCATTACGACGGTCATCGCCTGTGCGGCGTGTGCATGACGCCAAAAGAGGCGATTGGCAGCAATAACATCTGCCCGAAGTGCAGAAAGAAGCTGACGATTGGAGTGCTTCACAGGGTTGAGGAGCTTGCAGACGCAGACAGGCCTGAGGGCTACAAGCCGGAAAACGCCGTGCCTTTCTACTCGCTTATACCGCTGTCAGAAATAATAGCTGAAGTCTCAGGCAGCGGCATAGCATCAAACAAGGTGTGGAAAGCTTTCAACGGCCTTATAAGCCGCTTCGGCACAGAGTTCAGCATCCTGCTTGACGCTCCCTATGAAGAGCTGCAAAAAACCGCAGGAGAAAAAATAGCTGCAGCAATTATTGCAAACAGGGAGGGAAAGCTAACTATAAAGCCGGGCTACGACGGCGAATACGGCAAGCCTGTGTTTGAAAAGGAAAAAGCGGCAGAGAAAGCAGCGAAGCCAGGGAAAGAAGAAAGGCAGCTGCCAAAAAAGCATGCCGAAGGCATAAGCCAGAAAGGGCTTGGGGAGTATTTCTAGATTGTTGCCCACTGTTTTTTCGTAATGATAATTTACCCGTAGCTAATGCCGGTTTGCGCCTGCTTATTTTTGTCCCAAAAGGAGGAAGGACAAATAAAGCGAAACCGCAACAACGACTACTGTGACAGCTATCTTTGCTGCCTTTGGCCACTTCGTTTTTCCCCATATCAGATAAATGCCTATGACGCCGAGTATGCCTGTGGTCAGGACAAGGATAAGCATCCCCCACCACTTCTGGTACCATGGCTTTTCAGTTCCTGCTGCGTCTGCCATATTTCACCTCTCTTTATTGAGTTGCAGCTGTTGCTGTTGAGCTGCTTGCGCCTGTGTCCAGGTTAAGCGGATAGATAAGCTGGTTTGCGGGCAGCACCCACTTAACGTTGGGGTTCTTGT
>JACPIG010000007.1 GCA_016188205.1 Candidatus Woesearchaeota archaeon | reverse complement strand
TACTAATATGAAACAGAAGATAAGCATAACAATAGACGAGAAAGCCCTTGAAGGCATAGACAGAGCAATAGACAACCTGTTCATAAGAAACCGGAGCCAAGCGATAGAATACCTCGTCAAGAGCTCGCTTGGCGAAAGGAAAACGGCAGTGATACTTGCAGGAGGGGAAGAGGAAAACCTCATGATAAGCGAAGGCGTTTACAGCGTGACAGCAGAAATAAAAAACACAACAGTGGTTGAGAAGGCAGCAAGGAAGCTAAGGGAAAACGGGTTCAAGGACATCCACGTTGTTGCAAGGCGCAACATACTCACCCGGATATTCAACATACTAAGGGACGGAAGCAGCCACAGCATAAAGATAAACTACGCTGAGGAGAAAAGCTCAAAAGGCACAGCAGCATCGCTAAAGCTGCTGAAAGGAAAGATAAGCAGCAGGTTCCTTATCGTGTACGGAGACATAATATTTGACAAGGTCAACATAGATGAGCTGTGGAGCCAGCACGCAAAAAGCAGCGCAATCGCAACCATAATGCTCACCACATCCGCAAAGCCGCAGGAAAAAGGAACCGTGAAGATGGAAGGAAACAAGATACTTGAATTCGTCCAGAAGCCAAAGCAGTCAGACATCTACCTCGTGTTCTCGCCGATAATAGCGGCAGAGACAGAGCTGCTTGAGCAGGAAGGCAGCAGCCTTGAATACGACGTGTTCCCAAAGCTCGCTGAGAAAGGGCTTCTCCAGGGGCATGTAAGCTCTGAGAAGGAAAGGCACATACACACGAAGGCGGATTTAAAACACATATAAAAAAGTGATGAACAGCGAACTCAGGTTCCCGCGCGGAGCGCAGTACAGCTAAGAACGTGCGCCTGCTTAACTGCCGGGTTCAGAATGGGACCGGGTGTTTCCAGGCGGCTATGGCCGTTCATCAGCACAAAGGAAAACGGGCGGGCTTATAAATTTAACTGAACTGCCTTACAAGCGGCACAAAGGCAAAGCTGGCAAACATATTTCTGCCAGCCAGGGCTCCATTAACATAAGTCCTCTTCACTAAAGTGGTTTCATAAGGGTAAAGCACAATGCCGCACCCGTTCCTAAGCTGCTCTGCAAGAGCATCAGAATCAAAATGATAGTCATTACTTACATCTGCTGTAACATAAATCCTGTCATAAGGTGCCAGGCAGGCAATTCCATCTGAGCCGTCGTCCCCAACTACAAGCAGCCGTGCATCCAAGTCCTGAGATGTTAAACTGGCAGCGCGCTTAACTTCAATGCTTCGCCTGAAATTCCTTGAAAGATTTCTGGCTGCAAGCTCTGCAAGCTCAGGAATGCGCTCTGCAGATACAAGCCTCCCTGACTTGCCAATCAGGCGGGCAGTAACAGCAGCAGAATAGCCGCAGCCTGCGCCAACCTCCAAAACACTAAGCCCATGCCTAAGCTCAAGCTGGTCAGCCATAAACGCCACAACATAAGGCTGCGAGCAGGTCTGGCCATGGCCTATGGGAAGAGGCATGTCAATGTAAGCCAAGCTCCTTGCAGGCAAATCAGCTTTCCTGACATTCATGAAATAACCAAACATCTTCTTATCAAGCCCTTCAAATTCTTCCTTATCTGCGGCAGTTCCTTTATGCCCTGCTTCATTGAGAAGGTTTCCTAACGAATGTGCAACATCCACACTTTTCTCGTCAACCAAACCAACCCACACAACAGCGTCCTGAGGGATAAATTTCTTCCTATCAGTACGTAAAAGCGCCTTCAGAACGTTATTCCAGCTGCCGGACCTTGGACCATGCTTATACTGTGATTCATTTACAAACCCCACCAAGTCACTGTTGCCCATTTTGAAATGGGGTTTTGCTGGATGATTTAAATGTTTCCTGCATTTTTGCAAAACAAATAAATACCAAGCCGATTTAGGCACCATGCATGTTCATACGGCTCAAAAAGATAAAAGGAAAGAACTACGCATACCTCGTCAGCAACAGCTGGACAGGGAAAGGGGCGAGACAGAAGGTATCAGGGTATCTTGGAAAGGTGCACAAGCCGGAAAAGACAGGAAGCAAAGGGCTCAAGGAGTATATTGGAATAGAGGATGCTGATGCGTATTTCAACAGCAAAAGCTACCAGGAGCTAATAGACGACCTCCTGAAGCTGGAACTGCACAACCACAAGGCAGACGACGCATTCTTCGTGGCAGGGCACGAGCTAAAAACGCTGATGGGAAAAAGCGCGGTAATGCAGGCAAACAATGGCTTCCTCTGCGGGCAAACCATAAAGCCGCTCAAGGAATACAGAGCAGACGAGGACGACGGAACACGGCTGGCAGACCTTGTAACAGCAGCAGGACTGAACATAGAGAAGGAGCACTTCGTCATGCTGTTTGAAAAGGCAAAGGAGGAATCTTCACAAACAGCAGAAAAACAGCAACAGCAGCAGAAGACAGAGTTCTACTATTAACTACCCACCACCAACTACCAACTACTCAGCCAACTCAACCACAACTTTTCCCTGCGCCTCGTCAATTTCCTTCACGACAGCATGCCCTTTGAGCTTTTCCCTGATTTCCTTCCACGAATACTTTTTCCTTGCCTTGCTCAGCTCTTCAATGATGTCCTGAACAACAGCGTAGTTATGGTAA
Organism: Candidatus Woesearchaeota archaeon; assembly: GCA_016188205.1. Taxonomy (GTDB): domain Archaea; phylum Nanobdellota; class Nanobdellia; order Woesearchaeales; family UBA10216; genus JACPIG01. The sequence goes on along the minus strand of JACPIG010000007.1, from coordinate 4,242 downwards.
ATTGCCTCTGCCTTGGCAGTGCTTTCCTCAACATCGCGCCTCATTGACTCCAGCATCTCCTCCTGCTCTGAAATTATGTGCTGGAGCGAGGCAACTCTCCTGTCAAAGCCGGACAGCTCCTTAAACTCGTGCGAATAGTAATAGTCAAGGGCGCTGCTGAAAGAGCTGAACAGCTTGCACTCCATGCCTTCGTAAAGCCTCAGCCGGAAAGGAACTGCATTAACAGCGGAAGACAAAAGGCATGCTTCCTCTGCGTATATGCCCCCAAGACCAAGGTCCATGGCAAGGCTTTTTACAACAGAATCCCTGTCAGACGAATGAAACATGCCGAGCAGCGCCTCATGGCCTGCATCGTAGAAGCTGTACTTCTTGGTGGGAAAGCTGTAGATGCTTCCAGGAACAATTTTCCTGTCACTCCACACCTGCCTCTCAGCAGCGCCTATAATTGTGCCGTCAGAACTGCAAAGCACAATGTTTCCCTTGCTGAAAAGCTCGACGACGAGCTTATATGATTCAGCCTTTGAAAACACGAATTCCATTATGCGCTCGCTTTTAAGCTGAGCAACAGCAGACAGCCTGCTGCCTGAAAGATACTTCCTGAGCAAAAGGCAGAAACCAGGAGGCTTTTCAGGGAAGTCCAAGGACTGGTCTGTTAGAAATATGGCTTTAGGAACCATTACCCTCACTTTTTTCCTGCCCTGATTCGGCAGATGAAGCTGCAAGACCACATCTTTGTCCTTCAACTTGTAGATCTGGTCAATTTTAGCCCCTAAAAGCTGCTTAAACTCGTTTGCGAGTAAGCCAACCTCAATGCTAGACAACTCACTTTTCATATTAAGAAGTGAGTACAACCACTATAAAAGGCTTGCCATAACATGGTGCCTAATCAATACCGCAGGTTTTCATGGTGCCTAATAAGCAACCGCAAAACAACTGCAAACCCTCACTTTTGACTCTCACGGCTTTGACAAGCAGCCATGAAGCAGCCATGGTAATGGCAGGGCACGGCAGGCATGGGCATCTATGCTACTATGCCGCTATGCCAAGACAAAGTATATAAAGCAGTTCCATCATGAAAACCGGAAAATGTTCGGAATACTGCGGGTTTTAAGGCAGGATGACAGGTGGCATGAGCTGGACAAGGCACTGACAACTGCCTTTGAAAAGGTCAAGGGAGAAACCAGAAACCTCTACTCCTGGGTCCGCTATCTCAGGGAAAAGGACCTGAAAAATGACTCCAGGCACGAACAGATAAGCCGGGAGTTTGGCGAGAATTCTTCAGCAATAAAAACTCTGCAGATGGAAGTGGCAATGCTCAAGGAGGAGCTCAGAAATATGTACAAAAACAGCCAGAAAATCAGTCCGTTTCCGGACCAAGTCCGGACTAAATCCGGACTAAAATCCGAACCTGAACGAAAGACGGTGCTTGAAAGGAAGATTTTGGCAATAAGCAGGCCTGTGAAAAAGGATTATGTCATGCAGCAGATTGAAAGCATGGCACAGAAAGGCGTTTACACAACTAAGCAGATTGAGACGACAATAGTCAAGGAAAAGATGCTTTGCGGAAGGACTGCGTTCTATGATTATCTGAAGGAGATGAGGCTCATTGGCAGGATGAATATTTCCGGAAAAAAGCTGGAAAAGCAGAGATTATAAAGGCTTATTTAAGTCCGTTTCCGGACCAAGTCCGGACTAAATCCGGACTAGAAAGCGGACTTGCAGTAAATCGCATCAATCCTGAACATCATTTGCGATTTACGGAATGGCAAAGAGCACATAGAAAGCTCCATCATTAACGCATTCCTTATCAAGGCTATGCTTGTTCTTTGATGGCCTTTGTAACAGTCTTGGCAATTGTTTTCGGTGATTTCCATGCCGTGTCAACAGCCAGAACCTTATGGCCCATTTCCTCTGCCTCAACAAGGCAGGTGTCAAAGATTTCAGCATCAAGGTTCTCCCTGACCTTGGCAGTGCCGTAGCCCTTTGCCTCAAGCCGCTTCTTGAGGGCTTTTAGGCTGCTGCATCGCGTGACAACGCACAGGTCAACCTGCTTCATAGGTAAAAAGTGAGAGATGTGAGAGTCTATGATTACGCCTTTTGGAGGGGTTTTTGAGCCTTGGAGTGCCTTTATGAGGGCTACAGCGGCTTTGCTGAACTTGCGTTCATCCACTATCAAAGTTCGTCTAATCTTATCGTAACCCTCACTTATCCCCTTTGCCCCTTTTTTCACTATTTCAGACTGACCAACATAGCGGTAACGAAGCAAAAGTGAGAGTTCCTTAGCCAAGGCGGTCTTACCTGTCCCAGGCGTTCCTGTTATGACAATCAGCTTCATTTGACCCCAAAAGCGCATTTGTGAGTGAATCGTTAGGCACTATGAATAAAAGTGAGTTGTGACTGAGTAAAGTTCGTTTAAGCGGCTTTATGCTTCTGTGATGCGGCACTGCATTGTGCTATGACTTCCAACAGGACTGAAGTTATGGTTAAGTATTTAAATATTATACGGCAACCCGGTGTTATGGCAAAGAAGGAAAACACGTTCCTGCTGCTGTCGCTTGAGGAAGACAAGGCGAAGAAGCTTGCGAACGTCATAAAAGCAGCTCCTAGATGCAGGGCTTGTAAAAGCGGATGAGTTTCATTACTCGGAAAAGGGCAGGGAGGTAAACCATTACTCAATTGCGAACAAGTACATCATAATAGCGCCCAAGACAACTGAAAGCCTTGCCAACAAGCTCAAAAGGATTCTACCGGTGTTTGCAATAGTCGCTGCAACAGGGCTTGCAATACAGTTTATAGGAGATGCGGCTCAAAAAACAGCGGCACAGGCATCTTACAAAACAGCAGAGTCAGCAGGAGTATTGACACAGGAAGCACAGCAAGCTGCAAATGCAACACTGTTCAGCATAGACCTGCCTGTCATGCCTGCACAACAGCAGCCAGGCATAGCCATGTGGTTTGCAATAGGGGCACTTTTCGCATTAGTCGTTTACCTGGCATATGACGCGCTGAAGGACAGATTCAGATAATATTTCCAGAATGCCGGAAGGTTAAAATACTTAGATATATTGAAGGTTAACAAATGACGCCAAAAGAGGTTTTTACTTATGCATTAATACTTCTGGCAGCCATACTTTTATTAGGCTGCACAACAACAGAAAAGACAAAAAATCTTGGTGGCGAAGACAAAAAGGAGGAAGCCACAAAGAGCCTCAATGATTACTATTCCTCAATAGACTATTCCTGCAAGGCAAGCTCTGACTGCGAGATAAAAAATGTTGCGAACTGCTGCGGGCAGTATCCCCAGTGCGTGAACAAAAACGCAAAGACCAATCCTGAACTGGTGAAAGCTCTGTGCGAAAAGGAAGGGGCTGCGAGTTATTGCGGCTTTCCAAGCATAAGCAGCTGCGAATGCGTTAACAACAGGTGCGAGGGCAGGTAGGAGAAAAGGAGAAACATGCAAAACAGGCAAGCACAAGGCCATAATTTCAACCAAAATTGAAGCCTACTTACACATATAAATAAAAGCCCTGCCTACCATGCTTACGGTGAGAAGAAGATGGACAAAAAGCTCATATTATCACTAATGGTTGTGGCTGTCATAGGCCTGGCTTTACTTTACTCGGCAAGCCAGGGAAAACTTGAGGATAAAGGGCTGAAAAGATTCAGCTCATATGCAGAGCTTGACAGCTTCCTGAAAGAACAGCAGAAACAGGCAGGCAGGGGGTATGAAGTTCTCGCCGAAAAATCCTTGGGAGCTGCGTCCATACGAACATTAGCAGCATCTACGGCAGCAGCACCATCGGCGCAGGGAGCAGCAGACTACTCAGCAACAAACATACAGGTCGCAGGGGTTGACGAAGCAGATATAGTTAAGAACGACGGCAAATACATTTATGTGGTTAGCGGGAACAAGCTGGTTATTGTTGATGCTTATCCTGCGGAAAATACAAGGATACTTTCAACAGTAGTGTTTGAAAATCCGCCGGCAGAGATATTTGTGAACAAGGACAGGCTTGTAGTGTTCGGCAGCTACTACGAGTATTATCAAGGCCCAGAACCTCTCGAAAGTGAGCAGACAGCGACAATCTCAAAAATGATAAGCCCACGGTGGGAACCGCCAAATGGCTATAACGGGTATTACACATACATGCTGATTTATGACATAAGCAACAGGAAAAAGCCAGTGCTTGCGAGAAACATTACGGTAAGCGGCAACTACTATGACTCAAGAATGATTGGCGA
>JACPIG010000082.1 GCA_016188205.1 Candidatus Woesearchaeota archaeon | reverse complement strand
TACAAAGCCGCTTATTCCAAACTTGTCTGCCTCTTTCCTGACAAAGTCCCTGTAGAAAACCCCCTGAACTTTGCCTGAAACGATTATATGGGCTCTTTTCATATACGGCAGGTGGTTCGGCTTCTTATTTAAATATTGCCTGAAATTACCTGAAATTTCATTCGCTCATCATCCTTTCAATGACTCTTCGCACATGCGTTTCCATTTTCATCGCGGTATCCGTGTATAGCTCTATGATGCCTGTTTCGTCCCTTGGGTCTACTCCGCCAACGCCCTTATATGCAATCATTCTTAAGAAGTAAGGCAGCACGTCTATAAGCCAGTAGCAAGGTACTTTGTGCACAGGCCTGCTTATTGTGAAGTCCTTGTCTCCATAACCGGCATATGCCGCTATTGTGTGCAGCTTCCCTTCAAGGTCAGGAAATTCTTCAAGAGCTTCTTCTTTTTGGTTTCTTTCCATGCACAGGACAAGGTCAGGGCTTATGCTGTCAAGCATCTCCCTTGTCAGCAGCTTAATGGCGTGGCGCGCAGGAGAAACCTTGTAGCCTATGCTTCCAAGGGCAACAGCCATGTGCGGCGATATAGACATGTGTTCAGACCTGACAAGCCCTGCTGAAAAAGCCACTATGTTAATGCCTGACCTTTCTGCCATACTGTTGGTGATTATTTCAGCTGCAGGGCTCCTGTGGCGATTCAGCCCAGATATATAAAGAACAGACGCCATACGGGCAGGAGTTCGGGCTGCATTTAAAAAAGGTTCCAGAAGTGCTGCCGCAGGATGTGCCTGCACGTCATATATAATTTATATACGTCAGTTATTTATATCTGTCTGCCTTAAAGGGCTTGGGTTTAAGGCAGTATCGGGGTTGGAACGAGGTTGGGATTTATGAAGGGTTCAAGGAATATGTGCAACAGGTGCGGCACTCTGATTGTGAAGAGCGGCTTTGCAGACCCTTACACGTGCAGGTGGTGTGAAGTGGAAACAGACTTCGGCAGCCCGGGCAGTTCAGGCAGCCCATATTCAAATCTTGACAGGGCTTAGATTGGTCAGGGCAATCTTTAAATACGCCTCCTGCTGTGTTTGGCTGCATGTCTGGAAAAGCTGCTGTGGCGAAGAGGGCGAAAGCCGCAAGGATAATTTCTGCTTTAAGAAAGCACTATCCAGGCTCAAGCACAGCTCTTTCTTTCCGCAGCCCGATGGAGATGCTCGTTTCAACAATTCTTTCTGCACAATGCACTGATGCTCGCGTCAACATCGTAACAAAAGAGCTTTTCAGGAAATACAAAACAGCTAAGGACTATGCAAATGCTGACATAAGAAAGCTTGAGCAGGAGATAAGGTCAACTGGGTTTTACAGGAACAAGGCAAAGAACATCATAGCTGCGGCAAAGCTGATAGAGGGCAGGTTCAATGGTGAAGTCCCGGACAAAATGGAAGACCTCGTCACCCTTCCGGGAGTGGCAAGGAAAACCGCCAACATAGTCCTGTGGAATTCTTACGGCATTATAAGCGGCATAGCGGTTGACACGCATGTTACAAGGCTTGCCTACAGGCTTGGGCTGACAGGCAACACTGACCAGAACAAGATAGAGCAGGACCTGATGGCGCTTTACGCAAGGAAGGACTGGCCTCACATAACCAACTTCCTGATAGCTCACGGCAGGGCTGTCTGCCAGGCAAAGAAGCCTCTCTGCAGGAAATGCTTCCTATTCAGGCTGTGCAGCAAGAAGGGCGTTGACAGGAAGTTCTGGGATTAACTGGCGTAAAATGCAGATAGTTGTAGTATCTATGAAGTAGTTAAAATAGAAAGATTTATATACTGGCAGTGTCAGATGCCTATCAAAAATGAAAAATCGTATAGGGGGCGAATGGGATGAGCTGTGCAATGCATTTGAAAGCAATTGCTGAAATGAACAGATGGCGTACAGTTAAAGATGGATACGACACAGGGAAAACAATACTAAATGGTATGCATGGTATGCATAGAGCCTGGTTTAACCCGGACAATAGGCTAACAGACACGAACCATTTACCACAAATTTCATACGCTTCTGGTAGAGACAGACATGAAAAAGGTCTATACACTGCCAAATACAATGTGTATGTGATAACTATTGACGAACTTGCACAAGGGCTGGCAGGGGGCAGGTTTACACACCCGCACATGACTGATTTTGAGCTCGGAAGGCTCCTATCCGGGGCGGATTTTTACCTGCAGGAAAATCTTTCTACTGGCAGACCACAAGCCGCGGTGGACGGCACTCAAACCGCACTTGCTGCAATGTACATATTAGGCGCCGCCATTAATCCTGATAAGCCAGGTACAGCTTGGATGGTGTTGGCAGAAGGCTAAATAGATCGCTTAGTGACATCGCCACAAGATTTCCTGCTGAAGTTCAAGCAGTAATTCAGACGCTGCAGAGATATCAGAGCCCTGCACCTGCCGGCCCATCTTACTCTGCTGCACCTGGAGGAGCGGGATAATGAGGCTTGACGTTTTGGTTTACCCTTTCGGGACTAACGAGGGCAGGCTGCCGCCAAACTTGATGGCTTATGTTCCAAGTTTAAACGATAGAATGGGTATGTGGAAAAGTGCCTTGGGAGAATTAGGGCAGGGAGACGCCTTGGTTATTGTTCAGCACCCAAGAGTCGCAGGCACAACTCAGACATTAGTGGATAGGTTAGTGGACCACGCAACAGGGTTAGGATTGAAGGTTATCACATATCAGGATAGGTTAGGTTTTGATTTAAAAGCTCAACTCGGAGCAAATCATAGTTTTGTGGAAAGGGTGAGGGGCTACGGGGAGCTTAGCCCGGACATCTATTATGAAACTTGGAGAGCAGCGCTGCAAGCCGGTGTTCCTTTCAACGACTTGACAGGAAAGGTTGTTCTCCCGGAACACTTATCCATATGGCTGTGATGTGCCTGAAAAGTGAAATAAGCCACTGGACACTGGACAGGCGTGCGCGCAGAGTATTTAAACCGGTTTCTCCATACATGCTGCATAAGCACCCCACAACTGCTAACCAGCCCTGTGCCCCGAGAGGGGCTTGGGGGTGGTAAAGGCGCTGTAGCCGCTGTGGCAATTCAGAGGTGCAGTCCAAACACAGAGGTGGTCAAAATGACATTCGCAGACACAAGCGCAGGAACCATAGGAACGCTGTTTTTCAGCCAGTTCAGGCAGCTGACTTTATCTACTGCCGCTGCTGCAAGAAAGGGCAGGGCTTACAGTGACGAGCTTGGGAAGATTCTTGAGGCATACGCTCCTGAAAGCTCAAAGCTTTACAGGCAGAGAAGGCAGAGGATTGCGGTTTACAGGTGAGTTGCCGCTGTTTTGGAAAACTTTATATATTTAAGCATATTTTCATATTGTATGATAATCAGTAAATATGTGAGAATAGGGGAAAGGGGACAGATAGTGATACCCAAGGAGATAAGGGAAAAGGAAAAGCTTGTCCCAAACCAAATGGTCAAGATTGTATACTTAGGTGGCGAAATAGCCATAAGGACATCAACACAAGGAGGCAGCCCTGAAGATAACATACTCAAGATATTGCAGAGGGTTAAATTGACAGAGGAAGACTGGAAAGAGCTGCACAGAGACAGGGAAGAGAGATGAACTATACTGCTGATACGTGGTTCTTCCTGAAGCTTATAGGAGAGGAAAATGAAAAAGCAAGACAAATTTGGAAGGAGATAACTGAAGGCAAAGGAAGGCTGGTTGTGCCGACG
>JACPIG010000084.1 GCA_016188205.1 Candidatus Woesearchaeota archaeon | reverse complement strand
GAGCCGGAATTCTTTGCTGACTACATGCACGCAGTGGTTTCTGCATTTGGCGTGATTGCAAACCTTGCTGATGACATGAGGCATCTGCAAAGAAGCGAGATTTCAGAGGTTGCAGAGGCATTCGGCTCAGAACAAGTCGGGTCAAGCACGATGCCCCACAAAAGGAATCCAATAAACTTTGAGAACATCAAGTCAATGTGGAAGGCGTTCATGCCGAGAATGGCAACGATTTACATGGACCAGATTTCAGAGCACCAGAGGGATTTGACTAATTCAGCAAGCTCAAGGTTCGCGGCAGAGATAATAGCTGCGCTTGCCCTCTCTGCAAACAGGATGAACCGGATAATGTCCCGGCTTGCTGTTGACGCTGAAAGCATGAAGCGCAACTTCGGCAGGAGCAGGGGGATGATTGCAGCAGAGCCCGCATACATGCTGCTTGCTGCTTACGGACATCCTGACGCGCACGAATTCGTGAGAAGGCTGACGCTTGAGTCAGAAAGGGCAGGAAAGAACTTTTCAGAACTCCTGTTCAGCAGCAAGGAAGCGGCTGCATACATCAAAAAGATGTCAAGGCAGCAGCAGGGCGTGCTGAAAAGCCCTGAAAGCTACACAGGCATTGCTTCGGGGAAAACAGAAAGGGTTTGCAATTACTGGGAGGAAAAGCTATGGAAAAGGCAAACAGGACAACAAAGCACAAAATAGCAACCATTGGAAGCCACTCAGCACTTCAGATACTTAAGGGCGCAAAGGATGAGGGCTTTGGCACAATAGCCGTGTGCGAGAAAAACAGGATGCAGCCATATAAGAGCTTCAGGGTTGCTGACAAAATAATAGAAGTAAGCTCATTCAGGGAATTCATGGATGTGGAAGACGAGCTGATGGCAGAGAACGCAATAGTCATCCCCCACGCCACATTCATAGACGCGCTGAGCACTGAGAAGATAGAAAAGCTGAAAACGCCTTACTTTGGCAACAAGCGCATCCTGAAGTGGGAAGTGGACAGGGCAATGCAGAGGGACTGGCTGAAAAAGGCAGGGCTTACACTTCCAGGGATATTCAAAAACCCTGAAGACATAGATGTCCCTTCAATAGTCAAGTTTTACGGCGCAAAGGGCGGCAAGGGCTTTTTCCTTGCAAAAAGCGGCGACGAGTTTGCACGCAAGATTGCAGAGCACAAGGGCAAGGCATACATAGTTCAGGAGTACATAATCGGCGTGCCTGTTTACATCCATTACTTCTACTCACCTCTTACTGAAGAAGTGGAGATAATGAGCTTTGACAGGAGGTTTGAGAGCAATGTGGACTCAATAGGGAGAATTGCTGCAAAAGACCAGCTTGACATGGGGCTTGACACGTCTTACAACATTATCGGAAACGCGCCTCTTGTCGTCAGGGAGTCGCTTCTTCCAAAGGCGTTTGAGATGGGCGAGGCAGTCATAGCTGCGTCAAAGAAGCTTGAGCCAAAAGGCATCTTCGGCCCCTTCAGCCTTGAAACAGTCCTAACGCCTGAGCTCCAGTTTTACGTGTTTGAGATTTCTGCAAGGATTGTTGCAGGAACAAACCCTTACATCACAGGCAGCCCTTACACTGCCTTAAGGTATAATGAGCCGATGAGCACAGGCAGGAGAATTTCAAGGGAGATAAAAACAGCAATCGCGCAGGGCAGATTAGGAGAGGTACTGGGATAAACTGATGAGGGGTAAAGATGGTAAGCGCAGTGATTTTTGACTGTGATGGGACAATATATGACGTAAAGACTGTTTACATGGGAGAAATAACAGGGCTCAGAAGGGCGTTTAAGGAGTTGGGTTTACGGGCTTATACCCAAAAAATATTTCAGGCAGGCTTGCACTTTGGCATATAAATATACTGAAGAGGACTGTGAGGGGCTTGTCAGGGCAAAAAAAGGAAAGTTGTATGCAGGGGCGACAAAAACGCTTAAGCAGCTGAAGAAGAAAGGCATAAAGCTTTGCCTGGTAACAAACGGCGGGAAAGGATACATAAGGGCGGTTGCAGGCACATATTCTCTGCAAAAAGTTTTTGACGCAATAATGTCAGTTGAGGAAGTAAAAGGAGACAAGGGAGATTTGGTAAAGGCAGCTCTGAAAAGGCTTGGAGTGAAACCGAAAGAGGCGCTCATGGTCGGCGACCGAGCATCAGATATTGAGGCAGCGAGGAAAGCAGGCTGCAAGGCAGTTGCAGTCACTTACGGCTACGGCAAAAGGGATGAGCTTGAAGGCGCTGACTTTGTGATAAACGATTTAAAGGAGCTTGCGGAGATTGCTGAAAATGCTTAGAACGCTTAAGATTGGAGGATTCAAAATGGAACCGTGGGTTATATTGGGGCTGATAGGCGCGTTTGCGTTTGGCACGAACGTTATTTTTTATAAGTTCGGGCTAAGGGGGGTTAATCCGTTTCTTGCAGAGGTGTTCTTCGGCGCAGGCATATTGCTGGCGTTCATAGCTGCCTTTGCAATAACAAAGCCAGGCACAAGCATCACGCTTCCGGGAGCGCTTCTGCTCCTGCTTGCAGGCATAATCTGGGCAGTCGGCTCATTGGCTATTGCCTTTGGCATGGCGCAGAACTTTGATATCTCAAAAATGTCTGTCCTGTACAACTCAAACACTGTAATAACAGTGCTTCTGGGCATAGTTATACTGAAAGAATTGCAGACGCCATCAGAGTTGTGGCGCACACTTTTATAGGAGGGGCGCTTACAGTCATTGGAGTGATAATAATCAGCCTGAAATAATAGTAAAATAACACACCTTACAGGACACATTACAATACACCTGAAATGCTAACCCAAAAAGACGTCAGGAAAATAGTTGCAGGATACGACCTGAATGACATTACTATTGGCACCCTTGGAGGGCATTCTGCGCTTGACGTGTGCCGGGGAGCAAAAGACCTGGGGTTCAAAACAGTTGTTGTGTGCCAGAAGGGCAGGGAGAAGACTTACAGCCACTACTACAGGGCAAGGCAGGACAAGGGTGTTGACAGAAGTGTGGGCAAAGGCGTTGTTGACAATGTCATTGTTGTTGACAAATTCGCAGACATAACAAACGGCGGGGTTCAGGAGAAGCTGAGGAAGCTGAACACAATTTTCATCCACAGCAGGTATTTTTGGGTTTACTGCAACTTCAGCGACATAGAAAACAAATTCTCAGTTCCAATATTCGGCACAAGGGCTTTGCTGAGGGCTGAGGAAAGGGACCAGCAACGCAACCAGTATTTCCTGCTGGAAAAGGCAGGAATAAGGACTCCGAAACGGTTCAGCGATGCGAGAAAGATTGACCGGCTCGCGATAGTAAAGGCATCAGAGGCGGCAAGGAGCTACGAAAGGGGCTTTTTCTTCGCAGGCAGCTACGACGATTATGCAAAAAAGTCCAGGCAGCTTCTTCAGCAAAAGGCAATAACACCTGATTCATTGAAAAAAGCAGTGATTGAGGAGTTCATCATAGGGCCGCAGATAAACCTCAACTTTTTCTATTCGCCGCTGACAGGAGAGCTTGAGCTTCTGGGCACAGACACTAGGAGGCAGACAAACATTGACGGCTTGCTTCGCCTTACAGCTCCTGAGCAGCTTGAAGCCCTGAAAAGCATAACTCCAAAATACATAGAGTCAGGCCACATAGCTGTAACAATGAAGGAGTCGCTGCTTGAAAAGGCATTTGAAGCTGGAGAAAGGTTTGTGGCTGCAACGAAGAAGTTTTATCCTCCCGGCATAATAGGGCCTTTCGCATTGCAGGCAGCGGTTTCTGCAGAGCAGGGGAAAGAGGAGTTCGTTGTCTTTGACTGCAGCCTGAGGATTCCCGGAAGCCCTGGCACAAGATACACGCCTTACGGGCACTACCTTTACGGCGAGGACGTAAGCGTAGGGAAGAGGATTGCGATGGAGGTAAAAAAGGCTGCTGAGGAAAAAAGACTGGGGGATGTTTTGACATGACCACCAGACTATTATACATGCTGTAAACTTTTGTTTCCATTTGGAAACTTTAGTTTAATCGCGGGAAACAGTAAAATGATAATAGTGATTGACTTCGGAGCCCAGTACGCGCATCTCATTGCAAGGCGCATAAGGCAGCTTGGAGTGCGTTCAGAGATACTTCACTGGACAGCTTCTCTTGAAGAAATAAGAAAGCTGCAGCCGGAGGGCATAATCCTTTCAGGCGGCCCGAGAAGCGTGTATGAGAAGGGCGCGCCGACAATAAGCAGGGAAGTCCTGAAGATGGGAGTTCCTGTCATGGGCATCTGCTATGGGCATCAGCTTATTGCCCGCCTTACAGGCAGTAGGGTTGTGAGCAGCAGCAAGGAGTATGGAAAGGAAACAATGCTGTGTGACAACAAAAGCCCGCTCTTTAAGGGCATGATGAGGACAGAGCAGGTGTGGATGAGCCACGGCGACTCTGTGACGGAGCTCGCAGACGGATTCAGGAACATCGGCTCAACTCCTGAATGCAAAATAGCCGCTTATGAGAACGAGGAAGAAAAGCTTTATGGCGTGCAGTTCCACCCTGAAGTGCAGCACACGCTGCATGGAATGGCAATACTTGACAACTTTCTCAGCATATGCAGGGCAGAAAGGTCTTACACGCTGAAAAACCTTGACAGCAGGCTGGTTGATGAGGCAAAAGGAATCCTTGGCAGAGAAGGCGTGATAATGGCTGTGAGCGGGGGGGTTGACAGCCTTGTTGCTGCAACAATCCTAAAAAAGGCAACAGCCAACCTTCATCTCGTCTTTGTAGACAACGGGCTTCTAAGAAAGAACGAGGCATTATACGTTCAGGGCATGATAAAGGAGCTGGGCTTTGAGAACTTCCACTTTGTGGACGCTTCTGAATTATTCCTTAAACGGCTTAAAGGCATTGCAGAGCCTGAGCAGAAAAGGAAAGTTATAGGAAAAGCGTTTATTGACGTGTTTGAGAGCAAGGTCAGTGAACTGAAGAAAAAAGGCATAAGCATTTCCTTTCTTGGGCAAGGCACAATTTACCCTGACAGGATTGAAAGCGCGCAGCCGTCAAAAACCGCTTCAGTCATAAAAACGCATCACAATGTTGGCGGATTGCCTGAAAAAATGAGGCTGAAGCTCATAGAGCCGCTTCGCGACCTGTACAAGGACGAGGTCAGGGAGCTCGGAAAGCTGCTCGGCATAAAGGGCGAGTTTTTAGACAGGCACCCGTTCCCGGGCCCGGGGCTTGCTGTGCGTGTCCTTGGCGAAGTAACAGCTGAGAAGCTTGCAATGCTGAGAGAAGCTGACGCAATCTTCATTGATGAGCTTAAGAAATCCGGATACTACAGCAAGACGTGGCAGGCCTTTGCAGCCCTCCTGCCGGCAAAGTCTGTTGGCGTCATGGGTGACGAGAGGACTTACGGCTACATAATAGCTCTCAGGGCTGTAACAAGCCAGGATGCGATGACTGCTGACTGGGCAAGGCTGCCCCACGACCTTCTTGAAAGCGCGGCAAGCAGGATAGTGAGGAAGGCCAAGGGCGTAAACAGGGTTCTTTACGACATTACCCAGAAGCCGCCAGCGACTATTGAGTATGAGTAGAAAACAGAAAGATTTATATTAGCCACCGTTCAGTAATTCAAAAAGTTTATATTCCAATGCGCATACATGTGTAGTTCATACCTGTTTAGTGGGCTGCAAAGGGGTGATTATGTGGGTTTTTTGAAGTTTCTGAAGAAGCCGGATGCCAGGGAGAAGGATTTTGCCTCTGGCGATAATGAGCTTGAGATTCCTCCGCCGCCTGAAATAAGCACTTTGTCTTCTGATCTGCCTTCATTTATCGGGCCTAGGCTTGAAGGCTCTTCTGTTCCTCCGCTCAAGCCGCTGGACAAGTCTTCCATGGCAGGCTACAGGCAGAAGCCCTTGGAGCAGCCACAGCTTCTTGACAGGCTGCCTGAACTGAAGCCCTTTGAATATGGAGCCGATGAAAAGAAAACATCTCCACAGCAGGCTCAGGCACTTATGGAAATGCCATCACCTTCTCCCATGCCATGGGACACTTTTAAGCAGAGTACTATCACTCCTGCTATCACTTCTGCTGCTCCGGCACTTGAGCTTCCAAAGCCGGCTGCGCACGAGGCTTTGAAGGCTCTTCAGTTTGAGCCCATGTTTAGCCAGCCTGAGGAGCGCGAGACCTTTGAAAGGCAGGCGGCAACAAGCCCGGCTGAAACCATCTTTGACAAGCCAGTCTTCATAAGCGCATCCAAGTACAGGCAGATAATTGAGGACTTAGACTATGCCCTCGGAAGGAAGAGCCTGTCATCTGAGACAACAGCCCTGAAGGATGCTGAAGAGCGCGAATACGGGAAGCTCGGCTCCTGCCTGGAGGATATGCAGAGGAAGCTGATGTTTGTTGACAAATCATTGTTCGAGGTGTAAACGATGAATGCTCCGGTATTTGTAAAGGTTGAGAAGTATAAGCGTGCCGCATCTGTCATTGACAGGGTGAAGAAGCGGCTTGATGACGCAAAGGGAGTGATTAAGCGCCTGAATGAGCTTAAGTCACAGGAAGAACATGAGCTTAGGGAGTGGCAGGCAGAGCTGGAGAACATTGAGAAGAAGCTTTCCTATATTGAAGGCTCTCTGTCAAGGCCTGCTGAAAGGTAAATGCGGTAAACGCGAGGCAAACTCATTATGAAAAGTGATATATTCTATGTTGGCATTGAGAACCCTGTTTCTGTGAGGCGCGGCATTCTTGAAACTTCCAAGATGCTTATCAATTTCCTACAAAGGTATGAGAAGCTCAAGGCATTGCGCTCTGAGAAGCACGCACAGGCTTCCAAGCTCAGGGCGATTTATGATGATGTTGTGGGCATGATGGCTGACATAAAGGCAGAGCTCCCAAAAGTGGATGTGAGGAGCCTGCCAAAGTGGCATGAGGACAGGCTTCTTGCTCCAAAGGCTTCTGCAAAGGCTGTGGCTAAGGAAGCCAGGCCTGTCAGGCATGCTGTGGACAGGCTTGAGGCAGAGCTTACAGAGATAGAGCAGAAGCTGAAGACAATCGGCTGATACGATGTATAATGCCAAAGGTGTGATATGATGAGAAGGGTTCCGCTGCCAAGGACTTTCATGATTACAGCCATGATTGGCCTCATGATAGTCATTGTTTACACCGCTTCCGGGAAGATTGACCTGAAGTGGGGTGTTGCATCCGGCATTGTTTTTGCGCTGATGTTCATCGCCTCTGTTCTCTCAATAACCCCGCCAGGGCTTGAGAAGCAAAAAGTAGTTCCTTCTCCTTCTGCAAAGGAAGTGGCTGCAATGGACGCGGCGAGGGCAGGGATAAAAACGGCTGCAAAAAGCGCAAAAAGGAAAGCGAGTGCCAATAGGAAGAAGGGCAGGAGAAGGAAGTAGGTATAGAGGGAGGTAAGATGGGAAAAAACAAAACAGTTGCAATTTTGCTTTCATTGTTTTTGGGTGGTTTGGGTATTGACAGGTTTTATTTAGGTTATACCGGATTAGGTATATTAAAATTATTAACTCTTGGCGGATTAGGAGTATGGGCATTGATAGACCTTATTAGAATCATTGTAGGAAACCTCAAACCTAAAGATGGGGACTACGAATAAAATGCCAGAAGATAAAAAGAAAAAAGACCACGACGAAATGTATTGCTCTAGTTGTGGAGTTGTTATCAAAAAAGATGCAGAAATTTGTCCAAAATGTGGTGTAAGGCAAAAGCATAAAAGTGACGATTTTGATAAGCCAGCTGGGAAAAGAAAATATTTGACGGCTTTACTCTTGTCTATTTTTGTAGGTTCATTGGGAATAGATAGATTTTATATGGGATTAATTGGTACCGGTATTTTGAAATTATTAACATTGGGTGGGTGTGGTGTATGGACAATAATTGATATTATACTTGTTGCTACAAATTCCTTAAAAGATGGTGACGGTAAATTTTTACAAAATTAGACGTGTCCTCCAGAAGTTTTTATATGTTATAAGTCTATCAAAACCATTAAGTAGAGTTATAGTTTTTAGTTTAGGTTTAATAATTTTATTCTTTCTTCCCACAGAAAAACTCCATTATCTGCCAATTCGTTCAGCATACGAATCACTTTTTAACTTTAAACCATATTCATCAGGCATTACTAGAGCAGTTTCACGATTATTGCATGGGGACGTAACTGGGGCTTGGGAATTTAACCCCCTCGTCTATTTAGTGATTCCTATAGCTCTATTTATCCTAATAAAAGATGTGTTATACTTAATAAAAACTAAAGATTTTTCTGTATAATCAACTCCTGGTGCCAAAATTTCAGTTCTGGTCTAACCGTGGTGGAAATAAAAACAAGTTAAGTATTACTGAACCTAATTTGGATCAAAGTGGTTGTCCACAAGCAACTTTTCAATAACGCCCGACTTGCAAAAGATTTAAATACAAGCAAAAGAATAAATAAACAATAGGTTGAATAACCTATAAAAATTAAGACAGGGGGTGAAACATATGATGAAAATAGAGAAAATGAGCTTGAATTCTCCTTCTGAGACGCGAACATTTGCCAATGGAAAATTCGAAGTTGTCAAATTTGGCGGAGTAAATGTCGGTCGTGCTACTTTCCAGCCAGGCTGGAAATGGTCGACTAG
>JACPIG010000083.1 GCA_016188205.1 Candidatus Woesearchaeota archaeon | reverse complement strand
GTTTCAAACCTTCCTCTGAAAAGATGCTCAGCCCTTTTGCTTCTGTTCAGGTTTTGATTACAGACGAACAGGACTTTCATACGCCTTTATTCACAGGCCGATATTATAAATCTTTGCAGTTTTTGGACTCATATGAAATCCTCTTATTTGTTCTCTCATAGCCCGCTGATATAGCTGATTATTTTATCCAAACAACCAGCTTTTCTGTAAAGCCCTGCTAAACTTCTTATCCTGCCTTCATCTATCCCAATTCGCTTTTGTAACAGCAGACGTGCAACATAGCCGCCTGACAAAAACTGCAGGAACTGCGTAACATTCTTGGGCTTATCGGACTTATGGCAACGCTCAAAATCCAAAAGGACAGGAAGCCTTTTGGAGGTTACTATTATATGCTTGACCGGACGGTGCATCTCCTCCTTGCTGAGCTCGAGCCTGTCAAGCAGATGGCACTGATGAAGCACTTTTTTAATTACTGAGACTATTGCTTTCTTATTGCTGCTTTTGATGAATTCCAGAATAAACATGCCATTTACAAACTCATAAGCAAAATAGTCCTTGCCGCAGAACAGCAGCTTAGGACCTATTTTGTGCCGGTTGAGAATCCTGAGCCATTTTGACTCTCGCCTTGCCCTGCCCCTTGCTGCGGAAACGTCTTTCCTCTCTGCCTTTACCGCAACAGCCCTGCCTTTCCAAAGCCCTGTGTAGACAACTCCCCTGTGCCCTTTCGCAAGCTTTTTAATTGAGCTAATGCCCCTTCTTTCCAGTTCCTGCAGAAGCTGAGACTTTTTGATTATGTAGCAGTACAGCGTTTCAAAGAAAAGCGGCTTCTCTGCAAAAATTTCATAATCGTAGCAGTTGCCGCTGATTATTTCGTCAACCTTCCGCTTCTTAGTCAGGCTGCTGAACAAAAGAAGGATTCTTCCGCTTTCAGACAAGTAGCGGCTGCTGCTGTTCAGGAATGCCTCAATTGTCTCATAACCCTTTTTGCCGCCGTAAACTGCTTTGTCTCTTATCCCTTTGTCCTGCGGCAGATAAGGCGGGTTGAAGATGATTGTGTCAAACTTTTGGTTAGGAACTTTTTGGAACAGGTTTCTAAGAACGAAGATGATTTTTAAGCCCGCTTCTTTCGCTTTTGTAGCCGCAACTTTTAATGCAGCCTTGTTTACATCAGTAGCGGTAACTGACTTCACCCTGCGGCTTTTTGCAGCCACTATTGCAAGCAGCCCTGAGCCGGTTCCCATGTCAAGAACCTTTCCGGAAGCAAGCTCATTGACTGCCTCAAGCAGGAGGAAGCTGTCCTCGCGCGGCTCGTAAACAACCATGACATAAAGATTTGCAAAGCGATTAAAAAGCTTTACCTTCTTGCCTATTCCCTGCAGCAGTCCACTATCTTCTTTATTATCTCAGAAAACCTGCTGAGGCTGCCTTTGGTGCTTTGCAAGGGAGCTTCTGACTTTAGCTCCTCAGCATCCACAAGCTTCAGGTTTATCGCGAAGAACAGGCTGTAAAGATGGAAGGCAGAGCTGAACATGAAGGTTGCGTCCTTCTTATTGCCATGTGACTGCTCCTTGGTGCCAACCTCAATAAGCCGCATGCTTGCAGCAAGAAGATGCTTGCTTATGCACCACTCCTCGCCCTTCGGATCCTTCACGATTCTTTTCAGGAGAGTCTTTCGCAATTCCCTTATGCTGCCCATCATGTCAAGATACTTTGCGTTGCCGGTCTTCATGGCTGTAAAATAGGAGTGCTCCTCAAGGCTGATAAGGTTCATCAGCGCTATGCTCAGGTCCTCATCCTTGGACAGGTCTGCCTGGGAAGAACCCTGCTTCATCTTTTCCATCCACTCTTTTAGCTTATCGTCCATAGCTTATTTCACCATAAAGTATAGTGCGGAACTCAGAATCAGCAGCGCGGCAACTGTAAGAGCAACGCCCTGAAACGGGAAAAGCACTTTGCCCCTGATTTCCTTAATCCTCTTATGCAGGGAAAAGGCAATTGTAGTTGCAGCCAGTCCCAAGACGCTGCCAAACAGAAGCTTGTTCACCCAGTAAACCCTGTTAAGGACTGTGCCTGCATCTCCTGCCACAAGAAGAGGAAAGTAAAAAGTGTCAGGAACAACCACGAGAAGAGGAAGAGTCGTAAGGAGGAAAGACGCAAGGACTATGAGAGGAGTCTGGAGTGCTATTTTCTTCTTCAGCTTAAGCGCCAGCCACAATCCTGTTGACACGCCAAAAGCACCAATAAAGACACCTATAATGCTTGCGTTAAGCCCAAAATACTTTGCTGTTACTGCGGCTGTTCCGACCGCTGCCGTGCATAAAGGGCAGTGCGCATGCACTGCAGCCGGAAGCAAAGCCAAAGCTGCAGCTGCAGGAATTAACCTTGTCGCATTGCCTGCCATATCAGCATCCGCCAACCATCGTGTTGCCTGAACTGCCAGAACTGCCAGAGTTCTTCGCATACTGGTCAGGGTGCATGCGCTGCATCATCTCATCGTAAGACTCTGCCTGTGCACCTGAACTGCTTCCCTGGCTGCCCTGCTTCAAGGCGCTTATCTGAGCAGCAGCAACCGCAGCAAAAATTATCAGCGCAGCAAGCACTGCTATTATCATGTATTCCCTGAAGCCGGCTTTCCCGCCTTCGGCTTCAGCAGGCTTCCCATGACTTTTCTCATCTACATGCTCTT
>JACPIG010000075.1 GCA_016188205.1 Candidatus Woesearchaeota archaeon | reverse complement strand
TCGTGGAATTTTTCCCCTGAAATCCTTGTTGTTGTTATTTTTTCCTTAATAGAAGCGGCTATGCCTTTTCTTTCCGCACGTTCCTTGACTTCCAGTTCTTTTGCAGCTGCTGGCTCAGTTATCGCTTCTTTCGGTTTTGCAGAAAGCCGCTCCTTTATCCTTGAAAATATGCTTGTGGCGGGCTTTCGCTCAGGCACTTCAGCTTCAGCCTTAACAACTTCAGCCTTAACGGCAACCCTTTTTTCCTCTGCCTTTTCCAGAACCGCAGGTTTCTCAAGTTCGCTCGACACCATCCACAGCCGCCGCGTGATCTCGCAGCTCGACCGCGCCCTCGCCCGCAAGAGCACCGAGCTGCACGAGCTGAACAAGATCGGGGTGGCGCTCTCGGCCGAGCGGGACATCAACAAGCTGCTGCAGCTCATCAATAAGCTCTGACCTGTGCTGCATGCCCTGACCAATCCGGCTCCTGAGCAGCTCCTTTGCCTCGTCAACAGTCTTTGGAACAGCAATATTTGCGCCAACATTCACTATAAGCTTGCTGCTGTCCTTCAATGTGCCTTTCACAAATATGCCTTCGCTTATCGGGCTCAGCATCTCAGCCCCCTCTTCCATTGACTTAAGCTCGTCAAGGCTCTGGATGACCGCTTCCATTGCGCCGAGCTGCTCGTCAAGAGCCTCAACGCGCTCATGGAACTTCTTAATGTGCTTCCCGGCCATCTGCAGCTCAAGGTATCTCTGCTTAACCTCATCCTCATCAGCCTTCCCAACCTTCTTTTCTTCTTCAGCCATTTTACCTACGCGCCCTTTTCAGCATCATTTGTGCTGGTGGAACAGATAACTCAGCGACTCCCCGCTGTAAATCTTCTTTATGGTTTCGGCAAGCATGCCTGCAACTGACAAAACCGTTATCCTGTCAAGCATCTTCTCCTTTGCCAGCGGGATTGTGTCTGTAACGATGACCTCCTCGCAGTCAGCATCCTTAAGGCGCTGGGTTGCAGGGTCTGTGTGGATTGGGTGAGTGCATGCCACAAAAATCCTCTTTGCCTCATGATTCTTCAATGCCTTTACCGCTTCAACAATGCTTGAGCCGGTGTCAATGAAGTCATCAATAATCAAGGCATCCATGCCCTGAACCTTGCCCACAACGTTCATTGCATCCGCTTCCCTGTAATACCTCCTGTACTTGTCAATAATTGCAAGCCTTGCCTCAAGAATGTTTGCAAGGTGGCGCGCCCTCTTAACTCCGCCTGCGTCAGGAGCAACTATAACCAGGTTGTCCATCTTCTTGCCTGCGACATAGTCTGCAATGAGCTTAAGGGTTGAGAGGTTGTCAACAGGAATGTCAAAGAAGCCCTCAATCTGCGGCGTATGAAGGTCTATAGTTACCAGGCGGTCAGCGCCAGCAACCGCCAGCATGTTTGCAACAAGCTTTGCAGAAATCGGCTCCCTCCCGGACTTCTTCTTGTCCTGCTTTGAGTAGCCAAAATAAGGAATCACGGCAGTGATTGTGCCTGCAGAGGAGCGCTTAAGCGCGTCAATCACCAGCAGAAGCTCCATGAGGCTGTCATTCACAGGCGGGCATGTGGACTGGATAACAAAGGCATGCTTGCCCCTCACTGACTCAAGAATCTCAACCCTCGCCTCGCCGTTTGGAAACTTGCCGACATCCATCCTGCCAAGAGGTATGCCAAGATGCTTCGCTATGCTTTCAGAGAGCTGCCTGTTGGAGTTCCCTGAGAAAAGCACAAATCCAGTTGAGTTGCCCAGCTTGCTTCCGTTAATCCTGACCACCCTGCAGGACGGATAAGCAGGCGGTTTATAAAGTTTGTTTATTTGGACAAAGCTCAAACGCACAAAATTTTTATATTGGCTACTGCAGAATTACTGATTATGCCTAATATTGAACAAGCTGTTAAAGATCTTCAAGATGCCCTGTATTATTTAAACGAATTAAAAAAATCGTTTAAAGCAAAAGCTATAGCAGGAAATTTTGAGAGTATTGAAACCGAAATAGCTTCTGTTCAAAGGTTAATGCAAAGTGCTGCCGAGAAACTTTTAAATTAGGATTTCTATACTTATCCGGCGACCCTTTGGGGTTCGCCTTTCTGCACGGCGCTTTCCGGCAGTCCAATCTGCGCCGCAGATTCCCTGAGAACAATCTCAATCTCGCCAAAATGCTCCTTCTGGACAAGGTCAATCTTCCTCTGGTCCTGGTTTGAAAGGTAAAGAAGCGAAATGAAGGTAAGGATTTTGTCTTCATGGCGCTCAGAAGGAAGAATCTGCGAAAACGTTACCAATTTTGCCTTTTTGAAGAACTCTGTGATGCGCTCATAAACAGAAGAAAGCAGCTTTGTAAGGTCAATCTTCTTCTCAGGCAGCCTGATATTAGCAACAGGCGGCCTTCTCAGGACACGCCTATTGCTGACCTCAAGCGCCTTCTGAAGCGCGCCAACAAGGTCATAAATGCTGACTTTCCTCTTTCTCGGCTGAGGCGTCCTTGGCATGAGCTGCGGATAGTCGCCCAAAGCAACTTTTGCCTGCCCCTGCTCAAGCTCCTCATAAAACCCTTCTCCAAGCTCATCGGTTTCCTCC
>JACPIG010000073.1 GCA_016188205.1 Candidatus Woesearchaeota archaeon | reverse complement strand
TGCTGCTCGCAGTAGCTCCGCGGGTAATAGGCGCTTGCAACAGGAAGAACAGAGGTTTCACACTCCCCCGCTCAGTTCTGATATGAGAGTTAATGGCGTGGATGGGCTGGAAGTGAGGGTTGAGAGATGCAACTCAGTCATAGGCGCGGAATCGCAGATGGTGGATGTTCTGGTTGTTAGTGATGCGGGTTATGTGAGCTGTTTTATAATCCCTCCGCAGCAGCCTGGTGAGCGCATATCGGGGCTTTATCTGGAATCAATAAGTCCTGACGGTAGGCGTTCAGTTGGCTTTTACGGTCCTCTGGCAGGTGTAGTTAGTGTGGTTTTTGCTTTGAATACGGGTAATGGCGAATACACGCCCGTGCGAAATGCCTATTATGATTTGCGCACAGGGAATGCTGTTGATGGAGCTGAACTGTTTGGCTATAAAAATCGGCAGGCTTAGCGCAGAGGGCTTCAGAGTTGGAAAAGGGACATGGTGAAGGTTTTGAGGCCCGGATACAAAAGTATAAATACAAGTTATACTTTGTAATACTCATGGTAAGTATTGCACATAAGACAAAGATGGGTCCCAAGGGGCAGGTCGTGATACCGAAGCTTATCAGGGAGAGCTTCGGCATGGATCCCGGGTCGGACATAGTTATAGAATGCGCGGATAATAAGGTGTTCGTGAGCAGGAACACAAGTGATATAGTCAAGGCTGCGGAAAAAATAGCCAAGGGCAGGACAAATAGGCTTAGCCCCAGGAAAATGCGGGAAATGGCTGCAGAAGAAAGATGGCGGTTTACTTAGACACGAACATATTCATATACGCTTTTACTGATGAAGTGCTGTACGGGAAGGGGTGCAGAGAGCTTCTGGACGCGGTGAAGAGCGGTAAAAGCAGCGCTGTAACGAGTGCTTTAACCTTTCACGAGGGGTTTTCAGTCATCAGGAGATTGGTGGGCTTTGAAGGGGCCGTTACTTTTGCAGAGAATCTGCTCTCTATGCCGAACCTTCAGATAATCCCTGTTGACGGGGCGCGGCTGTTACATTCACTGCATATGATTAAAAAATACAGGATACTTGCCGGAGACGCCATTCATGCGGCTTCGTCAATTTCTGCAAATTGCGAATTTTTTTATTCATATGACAAGGAACTGAAGAAGCTGGAAGAAATAAAAATCAGGACACCCAGAACGCCTTAATCCGTCACTTTCACCGTCTTTTCCTTCCCATCAACCACAAACACCTTCCCAAGAAACTCCTCAACGACGTGGATGTTTGTTATGCAGTGGCTTGTAAGCATTGATGCCCTTATGCTGCCTCCTGCAAGAGCCATGAACGGAATTAGCTGGTCTGCAAGGTAATGGTCAACAGGCGCGTTGCTTTCTACTTCCCTGATAAGCCCTTCAGCAGCTTCCCTTCCAACATCCTCTGCTTTTTTTCCCTTTGCGCCGAGAGAATCGCTTCCGAGAATAACAGGGTTTGCAGTGTCTACTTCTCCGTGCCTGTTCTCAAACACCGCCCACAGGCATATCCCGCTGCCTGTTGATGCCGAGTCAGAATAGGAAACATTAATCCTGGCAGGGCATCCGAGCTTTGAAAGAGCCCTTTGTGCAGCTGCTGCCTGCCTCTCTGCGACTTCTGCTTTTTGCAAATCAGTTGAGGCATGTGAAACACCCCTTACAAGTGCGAGTTTTCCTCTCTCAACAAGGCTTATTTTCGGAGCGTTTTCTTTCAGGAAGCTCCAGAACTCCTGGAAGCTGCTGTAGTCAGAAAGCTTGTACTTAGGCACGACAAGCAGCTCAATCATCCCGCCGCCTTTCGGATAGTATCCTCTCCGCTCAAGCTTTGCGTCTAATTTTTCGCAGTATTTTGCGAGCTGCGGAAGAAGCACTTCCTTGAAGTAGTCGTATGGCTGGCTCCATGAAACATCTGTTCCGCCTGTTATTTTAAGCCGCGTCTTGCCGCTGCCAAAAATCATGGGCAGCAGCAGCGATTGCAGCAGCAGCGTTATTGAGCCTGCTGTTCCTACGTCAACAGCAAGAGTCCTTGCCTTCATCTTTCCAGGATAAAAAGAAATGCTTTCTGAGCCGAGCTCTGCGCCTTCCTCTTTTGCGCCTGAAAGCTCCTGCAGAGCTTTGACGCAGTAAAGGTGCTGGCTTTTAAGCCCCGGCTCGCATCTTCCCTTCCTTATGCTGTGCACTTCAAAAGGCATTCCTGTGATTGTTGACAAGGCGAGCGCTGTCCTTACTATCTGCCCCCCTCCTTCTCCGTGGCTTCCGTCAAGCTTTATCATTCTATTCATGGTGGGCTGAGGGGCAGTATTTAACTTTTGTGAAAAATTTTTAAAGAACAAAGGTTTAGCTGTCAGCGTGGACACGCTTTTTGATGGGGTTGGTGCACAGACATATTTCGGGAGGCATTATGAGACCCTTTCCCTGCTTGAAGTGCTTCTTCAGGAAAGAAAGCGCCCTGAGGGTGTTGCTTATCGGGCTTTGGTGATTGGCGCAGGTCTCGCTCCCCATAAGACTTTTTCCATTCTTGGTGCATCATTGCCTGCTGATTACAGGGGAGAGGCTTCTGCACTGTATAGCTTTGAGCCGTTTGAAGTTGCAGCACTTCTGCATAGGCTTGGCACAGGTTACGAAGTCGTGGTTTATGATAAGAGGCCTGATGTTTTGGAGAGCGTAATGGCACAGAGGCAAATGCCTGTTGATGATTTTTTCGGGTCTATAAACAAAAATCTAATGGGATACATTAGGCAGCTGGCTGGCACAGTGCCTTCAAGCCCCGACAAAGGGCTGCTGGAAGCGATTAATTCAGCTGCGGCAGCAGGAAATCTTGCTAATAGGTTAACTATGCTCTATTTTTTGGATATATCGGAACTCTTGGAAAGGATGAGTTTTTGCTGCGGGAACATAAGGGACGGGCTTCTTGATGTTCCTGGATGCTTTGACCTAGTTACTGCATTCAATTCAGGCATCAGGGAAGTGCCGTCTTATCTGGCAAACCGCATTAATAGAGGAGGCATTGTCTGTGTCGGTAACAACTATTTGGATATGCGAATGCTTAGGGCGCCGGAGGGTTTTAACAAGATGCCTGTTCTTGACATGCCGCCAACGGATGAATTCAGTTCTTTCTATGGAGAAGCGATATTACAGAGGGCTGCCTGAGCCAAGGCGCTCATCTTATTCTTGTGCTTTACATGATTCTTCCTCTGTGCAGCTGCGTTTGTAAATTCAAAATCGCAACGTTTATAAAACAGCGGCGGCAGTGAAGCAGGGATAGGAAATGCTGCGATACCTGTATGTTTCAAAGGGCGTTGTAAAGAGCGGCAGCAAGGCTGATTACAGGAAGCCGGGCAGGGATGCCCTTTTGTGGGTGTTTCTTATAGAGCCGACAGGCAAGGAGATTTCCCGGGTGGTCGGGGATTTCGGTCTTGAGGAGAAGCCGTTTGAGGTTTACAGCAAGGAGCACCATTCTGTCCGCTATTCTATGGACCCTTTCGTGTTCGTTATTGTTGACTACTTTGTTGATAATGGCAGGATAGGCTCGGCGCACATCCTTTTTGTGGTCAGGGATAACGTGCTTATCGTCTGCACAAGCAAGGCGGCAAGGTTTTATGACGAGCTTTTTGACAGCATAAGCAGCCATGTCGGGGCAAACAGGCACAAGGTGTTCAGCGTGGGCAGGATTCTTCACGCGTTCCTTCAGGAGGATGTTGAGGAGAATTATGATGTGCTTGAGAAGACAGAGGAGGAAATAGTGGCTTTGGAGGAAAGGGCTGCTCATTATGAAGCTAAGCATGCCACAAGCGTTAAGGATATTGTAAAGCTGAAGAGGAGGATGTTTATGATGGGGCGCCGCTTTTGGGCTTCCACAAAAATCATATTCCTGCTCAAGGCAGGCTTCACAAATGTGAGGCTTGATGCGGAGACGAGCAAGCTGCTTGTTGACGTGCACGACACTTTCCTGCACCAGATAGACATTGCCACTGCCCAGAAGGAGATGCTCAGCGATGTGATGAACATTTATTCAACCAGCATCAACAACCGCCTGGCTATGGTTTCAAACGAGCTGAACGTGATTATGAAGAAGCTGTCTTCTTTTGCGCTTATACTGCTTCTTCCGACTCTGATTGCGAGCGTTTACGGGATGAACCTTCACCTTCCGTTCCAGCAGAGCGCTTATGGCTTCTACTTTGTCGCGGGCAGCATGGGACTCGTTACCATAATGCTCGTTTACTTCTTCAGGAAGAGGGGGTGGCTGTAGGGAAAATGGCTTACGACGTAATAAGCATAGGCAGCGCGGTTTACGACATGTTTGTCTACACGGAAAAAAGGCAGACTGAGATACTCAGCCTGCGGCACCCAAAGGAGAAGGCTGAGCACATAGCTTATCCAACAGGGGCAAAGGTGCTTATCACTCAGGCGTGCTTTGACATTGGCGGCGGAGCCACGAACACCGCTACTTGTTTCAGCAGGCTTGGCCTGAAGGCAGGCTGTGTTTCCAGTGTAGGCAGGGACCTTTATGGCAGGCAGATACTTGATTGCCTGAAAAGGGAGAAGGTTGATTTTCTTGGCTCTATAAGTGCTGAGCATACTGATTTTTCAATCATTCTTGACAGCAGGGGGCACGACAGGACAGTGCTTACGTTCAAGGGCGCAAGCTCAGGAATGAAGTTTTCAGGCATAAAGCATGGCAGGGTAAAAACAGGCTGGCTTTATGTTTCCTCCCTGCTGGGCAGCTCTTATAATGCTGCGGAAAGGCTGGCGGCTTACATAAAAAGGCGCGGAGGGAAGGTTGCTTTCAACCCCAGCACTTACCTTGCAGAGAAGGGCATCCATTACCTGAAAAAGCTCCTCGCCAATACGGACGTTCTTGTGCTTAACAGGGAGGAGTCCATGCTTCTGACAGGCATGGCAAAGGGCAGCAATATCCACGGCATGCTTGCCAGGCTCAGCAGTTACGGGCCATCCACAGTTATAATAACTGACGGGCCAAAAGGCGCGCATGCGTGCCAGAAAAACAAATATTATTATATATGTCCTCACAAGGATACAAAGATAGTTGAGACTGCCGGGGCAGGCGATGCGTTTGCATCCTCATTCATTGCAGGCATCATAAAAAAGGGCGATATGGAATTTGCCTTGCAGCTTGGAGTTGCAAATGCGGAGTCCGTGATAAGCTACTTTGGCGCGCACAACAGGCTGCTGACATGGAAGGATGCGGTTGCAAGGATAAGGAAGAGGCCTGCAAGAATAGCAACGGGTTTTTTGAAGTAGATTGAAGCAGAATCGCAGCGGAAAAAAGAGGCGAATATGGGCAAGGACAATGGTAAGGCAAATGGGCAGGCTGCTGGAAATGGCAATGGCAAAGGCGAAAGCCCTGAGCGCGAAAAGAGGTTTGTCCTGTGGTTTGATGAGACAGGCATAAAGGATGTGCCTCTTGTCGGCGGCAAGAACGCTTCTCTTGGAGAGATGTACAGAAACATTACGCAGCTTGGCGTTAACATACCAAACGGCTTTGCTGTAACAGCAGCGGCTTACCGCTATTTTCTTGAAAAGGCAGGCATTGAAGCAGCTATACGAAGCGCCCTGCGCGACCTTAACGTGCGCGATGTTGAGGAGCTTGCTGAGCGCGGCCATAAGGTCCGCAATATTATAAAGCGCGCCGAGTTCCCCGAGGAGCTGAAAGCTGAGATTCTTGTTGCTTATGAGAAGCTGTGCAGGCAGTATGGCGTGCATACGGATGTTGCTGTCCGCAGCTCGGCAACAGCAGAGGACCTTCCGGGCGCGAGCTTTGCAGGGCAGCAGGAAACATACCTGAACATAAGGGGAGAGGCTGCGCTTCTTGAGGCGTGCAGGAACTGCTTTGCCTCGCTTTTCACGAACAGGGCTATTGTTTACAGGACTGAGAAAAAGTTCATGCTCTGGCGTCATGTTCACGATTGATACAGAGACTGGATTTAGTGATGTTGTGCTTATCAATGCCGCCTATGGGCTTGGCGAGACGGTTGTTCAGGGCGCAGTAAACCCTGACGAGTATTACGTGTTTAAGCCGCTTCTCAGGAGCAGCTTCAGGCCAATACTTGAGAAGCGGGTTGGCGAGAAGAAGATAAAAATCATTTATTCGCACGAGGGCAACAAGCCGGTTAAGACAGTTGCTGTTCCAAAGGAGGACAGGTCAAGGCTTGTTCTAAGTGAAGATGAAGTCCTTACGCTGGCAAGATGGGGTATGCTCATTGAGGACTACTACACAAAGAAGTCGGAGAAATATACGCCCATGGATATTGAGTGGGCAAAGGACGGCGTGCTTAACAAGCTGTTTATTGTTCAGGCCAGGCCTGAAACCATACACGCTCAGGCAGACCGCACGGTAATCCAGAAATACGTGCTGAACCAGAAGGGCACGAAGCTCATTGTTAAGGGCAGCGCTGTTGGCGAAAGGATTGGCCAGGGAAAGGCGCACGTAATAAAGGATGTTCACAACATGAAAGAGTTCAGGGAAGGGGAAGTGCTGATTACAGACATCACCGACCCTGACTGGGTGCCTATAATGAAGATTGCATCTGCCATTGTGACAAACAGGGGCGGGAGGAGCAGCCACGCGGCAATTGTCAGCCGGGAGCTTGGTCTGCCCGCTGTTGTTGGGACCAATAACGCCACAGAGAGGATAAAGACAGGGCAGCAAGTCACTGTGAGCTGCGCAGAGGGCGAGATAGGCCATGTTTATGAAGGCATCCTGAAGTATGGCATTGAGAAGATAGACCTGAAGAAGCTGCCGAAGACAAAGACGAAGGTGATGATAAATATCGGGACGCCTGATGAGGCGTTCAGGGCAAGCCATCTGCCGGCGCAGGGTGTCGGGCTTGCAAGGGAGGAGTTCATAATAAATGACTACATAAAGGTCCACCCGCTCGCCCTTGTCAATTACAAGACTATCAAAGACCCTCACGTGAAGCGCCAGATTGATGAGCTCACAAAGGGCTACAAGGACAAGCAGCAGTTCTTCATAGGCAAGCTGGCAGAAGGCATGGCAACGATTGCTGCTGCTTTCTATCCTAAAGATGTCATTATCCGCTTCAGCGACTTCAAGAGCAATGAATACGCAAACCTTATCGGGGGGCAGTTCTTTGAGCCCAAGGAGGAAAACCCCATGATTGGGTGGAGAGGAGCATCCCGCTACTATAGCGAGCAGTTCAAGGCAGCGTTCGCCCTTGAATGCCGTGCCGTGCTTAAGGTAAGGGAGGAAATGGGGCTCACAAACCTTAAAGTAATGATTCCCATGTGCCGCACAATAGAAGAGGGCAGGAACGTCCTCAGGGAGATGGAGCTTAACGGATTAAAGCAGGGCAAAAACGGGCTTGAGGTTTACGTTATGTGCGAAGTGCCCTCAAACGTGATTCTTGCAGAGGAGTTCTGCAAGCTCTTTGACGGCTTCAGCATTGGGAGCAACGACCTTACCCAGTTCACGCTTGGCGTTGACCGAGATTCTGCTCTTGTCAGCCACGTCTTTGATGAAAGGAACGAGGCAGTGAAGAAGATGATTGCAAAAGTCATAAAGACAGCGAAGAAGAATAAGAGAAAGATAGGCATTTGCGGACAGGCACCAAGTGACTATCCCGAGTTCGCCGAGTTCCTTGTGGAGTGCGGCATAGACAGCATCTCCCTGAACCCTGACGCGCTGATCAAGACAATACTCATCGTGGACAGGAAGGAAAGGCAGATGGGGAAGGGCTGATAGCGTGAAAGTGAAGCCAGGCAGGTATAAGCACTTCAAGGGAAAGTTCTATGAAGTTATTGGGTCGGCGAGGCACAGCGAGACTTTTGAGGAAATGGTTGTTTACAGGGCGCTGTTTGTGTCAAAGGAATTTGGCAGCAACGCCTTATGGGTCAGGCCAAAAGCAATGTTTATTGAAAAAGTTGCCGTGGCGGGCAAAGAAGTCCCGCGGTTTAAGTATGTCGGCTAATTTATTGGGCTTGTTTAGGGCGTTATAGCAAAGTGCAT